>NZ_JBTZSY010000008.1:0-73918 GCF_054815885.1 Anoxybacillus sp. TBDG-1 | reverse complement strand
TGATAAACAATTTTATTAAAATCTTTGTCGTTATTTTATGATTTTAATAAAATTGATAACCTACAGCTTGTAAATGAAACGAGGGCACTTGTTTTGCGGCGCGAATAAACGCCTCCGTAATCCAGTTCGTTCCGATTGTCGCAAAACGAATCATTCATGTTCTCTCCCTTTTATATATGTCCAACGGTCTTGTTGGTACACTTTCTTTTCTTTCATTAATCGTCCAAGCGCGCGTTTAAATGCTGCTTTGCTCATATGAAAACGAGCTTGAATGTCTTCAGGGTCGCTTTTGTCGCTATATGGCATCGCGCCGCCTCGGCTTTCAAGATAGCGGAAAATGGTTTCCGCATCTGTTTGTAAACTTTCTTGTTTTCGCGGAAGTAACGAAACGTTGATCGTTCCGTCTTCTTTCACAGCGATGACGCGCCCCTCGACAAGTTCGCCAAGGCGTGGTTCTCGTCTTCTTTGCGATTCGTGAATAAATCCGACATAGCCAACGTCTGTAATTAAAAAAGATCCTGCTTTAATCAAACGATAAATGCGACCGCGCACGTTTGTATTAAACGCAGAAGCGGGGGCAGGAACGCTTATTTGTTTGATCGTTTCCTCATCTGCAAGTTTCGCAAGCAATCGCCCGCGTTTATCTACTTGAAGTGAACAGTACAATTGATCTCCTTTTTTTGGCCAAAGTGTTGAAAGCGGTGGTAAGTCATCGATTGATAATAAGATGTCTTTTTCAATGCCAATATGAACGAAAACACCTAATTGCAGAACAACATCCACAACTTCGACCCAACCGTATGACGATGTCGTAATCAGTGGTCGCTTCATCGTTGCTCGAACGCGCCCTTCATGATCGTGATATAAAAATACGCTCACCTTTTCGCCAATTTGTAGTTCGCCTTCGCACTGACTTTCATGAAGCAAGGCGCTTTCTTTTCCGTTTGTGACGACGTAGCCGAACGGTTTTTGTTCTTTCACTTGCCATGTAACAACTTGTCCAATCATGATTCTCTCTTCCTTTTTTATTAATAGTTTGTTCTTCATTGTACACGATTAACATGAAAGAAACAAAGGATGTATATTCTTCAGTTTTGGCGTGTTACAATGAAAGAAAAAGTATTGAGGTGAGAAGGATGAGCAAAGTAGAACGAAATGCGTTATGTCCTTGCGGAAGTGGAAAAAAGTATAAACATTGTTGTGGAAATAATGTCGTGTCCATTCATGAACTTGTCGATCACGATGTTGTCCAACATATGCATGATTTTATTCGTTACGCGGCATTTGAACATGAATCGTTTTTATATCGAACGGTTCAAGAAAATATGATCGTTGAACAAACGGATGACGATGAAATATCTGTTTTTCGCTTTTTCATTAGCATGTGGGCAATGTTTTTTAAAAAAGATGAAAACGGAATGACCATTTTCGATTATTATTTACGCACGATTCGAAAACAAGATGTTCGTCCAACTGTATATAGCATCGTTCAGTCATGGAGCCAAGCGTTTCCAACGTTCGTTTGCATTGATGAATTGCGCCATTCGTATGTTGTCGTAACGGATTTATTAACTAGGGAAACGAAACATATGAAATTGCTTGATATGCCTGATGGATTCGAACTAGAGGAAGGACAAGCGCTAGCGGGAATTTTTGTACCGCATGGTCAATATATTGCTTGTTTCGGGACATTTTTTCCTCTCCCTGTCGTTTTAACTCATCCGTTATACGTATACATACAAGATGTTTGGAAAGCATGCGGTGAACAATATGAGCAATGGATTGAAACATATCCAGAAACGTTTCAAAAATCATTACGCTTAACGATGTTCGATGTTGAAAGTTTATCGCCGACACAAGAACGAGTATTTACATTATTTGAAAAAAACTTTCCAAAAAAAGATTTGTCCATTCTTGACACGGCTCGTCTTATTTGGGTGGAATATTGTCGGCTCAACAATCCAACGATTCGAAAGCCCGAAGTATATGCGGCAACGCTCCATTACATTATGGCCGATGCGATTTTACATGAATGGATTCCACAAAAACAACTAGCGGAGCAATATGGCATTTCAACAAGTGCATTATCAAAACGAATTGATATGTTTTACGATGTATTTGAAGATATTGCCGGGCAAGTTCACGAGCGACTAGATGAACTGTTTGAAGATTGGGACGATGAAGACTGGGATGACGAAGACTGGGATGATGAAGATGTATTTGAAGTATGTGAAGACTGTGATGAAGAGGAGTAGAGGGAGCTAGCAGCTCCCTCTACAGTTTATTCAATGCTTTTTTTAGCAACGTATTTCTTTGCGCGGATTTTTGTTGTTCGTATGTTTCTCGAAATTCTTTTGCATGATTTGGACTAAAGCCGTTCTTTTTTAGTTCGTTTTCTAAGGCTCTATAAATGATGTTAAATGCTGCATCTGTTTTTGCTTCAAGCTCTTGCGCTGCGGTGTTGTACTTGGTGAAAAAGTAATTAAATGATACCGATTGTCCGTTTGCTTTTCTTTCCTTATACTCTCCAATCGCGTGATCGACAAGAGCATCAATTTTTGCATTAGCTTGCTGTTGCAGATGCTCAAACGACGGGCGATATTTTTCTTTAATGCTTGCGACGGTGATTTGTTGGACTGGCTCGTTTGGTGTGTTTGTTCCATTTTGTTCATTTGTATTATTTTGTTTATTTGATTCACTTTGATTATTTGTTGCTTTTTCATTGGATGAAGATGATTGTCCGTTTGTTTCGCCATGTTGTGTCCGAGTGCTACTCGTTTGATTTGTATCGTTTTGTTTTGTTTCAAGCGCTTGTTGAGCGTTTCCTGATTGAGTAGATCCATTGTCATCAGGCAATAAAATCTCGTACTCTTCTTCGACAATTTCAGCTACTTTTTCATCTTCTTTTTTCAAGTCTACTTTTTTATTTGTCAGAAAATAATAATAGCCCCCCGCACCTCCAAGAAGCAAAACAACGATGCTAAATGAGATAATGATCCACTTTTTCACTTGAATGATCTCCTTTCTCTTGTTCCACTACTATGTTTATGATACACGATTTTAATGGATTTGTAGTACTGTTAATTTACTAGATGGAAGATATTTAATTTTCAACAAAATTTACTCATCACTACAACAAGTGCTTGACAAAAAAAGGTGTACTCTTTAAGTAAGTACATGCAAAAAATTATTGGTTTACTGTTTTTACATCGGAAACATAAGCAGAGCATGTCATAAAAAAATCAAGTACAACTTTTGGGACAGATCCGTACAATAATTAATTTTACATTAAAAGTAATTACAGTTTTATTTTTTGCAAGGTAAAAATTGTAGGGGTTTGTTATAATTAGTCACGAATATATGAAAGACATCATAGAAAGATTGGGGTGTATAATATGAAAAGTTGGAAATTCCACAATAAAGTTTTAGCCTCTTCGATGGCTTGCGGTTTAGCGTTCTCTCCTATCTTGGTATCGTTTCCAGCTACTGAACAAGTATTTGCTGTTGAAAATCAAGACATATTTATATATCGGCTAATTTCTATTTATAATCATTTAGATGATGGGACTAAAGATGCTTACACGATAGCAAAATCTGGTTTAAATGAATTAAGTGAGGAACAATGGACAGATATTTTAGGAGATATTAAATTAAGAATTGATCAAAAAACATCCTCTGGTACGGCTACTCGAATGTTTAGCGATTTAGCCAATATTTTATTTAGTAGCAGTGGAGAGGATTTAGAGGCTGGTATAAATCATTTTAAAAATGCGTATGCAACAGAATTCTCTTTGATTTTTGGTTCTGATATAACTACTGACAAGTTGTTTATGTACATAGGTGCAATGGAAAATGAACTTTGGAATCATATGGATCGCGGGTTGCAAGTTGCTTTATCAGGTAATATGAATGAGTATTACTCTTTCATTCGTATGATTCGTGAAGAGGTTGATCGAAAATATCCTTCGTTATCTTTAGTTAGCCAGGCACTAAGAAACGGAATTGGAGTAAATTTAGAAGATTTGTTTATCTCGAAGCAACGTTTAGAAGGGCATTTGAGTACAAAACTTACCCCTTCTCAGCGATCAAAGATTAAGACGGGACTAGTAGAGGCATTTATCGCTTCGGGCAATCCGTATAAAACACTTCCGTTTATGACTAATGTTGACTCGGGAACAATTAACATTGGCCAAGATGCGGCAACGACAAAAGAACAAACAAATGCCAAAGGTCAAAAAGAAAAAGTAACAGAAGTAAAAGTAGAGAAAATTGCGGATATCGTTCATCTTGTTTCAGCACAAAATAAAGAAATTGTGTTAGGCGTTGGTACGCTTGGAGCGAATGAAGTTGCGAAAGCAGAAGTGCCGGCCAAGTTATTTGCGGATGTAGCTGCGAAAGAAGCAAAGGCGGTAGTGAATGTTCAAACAGATCGGGCGTCATATAAGTTGCCAGTGGCAGAAATCCAAGCGAAACTTGCGCAAGTTGCACAAAAATTAGGTTCAAGCATAGACAACGTTAAAATTGCAATTGAAATCACAAAAGTAAATCCACCTCAAGGAATATCTGCGGTATCGGATGCGGTGGAGTTTCACATCGTTGCTACAGCGAACGGAAAGAGCGAGGCAATTACACGGTTTACACAATATGTGGAACGTGAATTAAAAGGTTCGAAAGTGTTTATTCCGCATCGTTCGGTCGCGGTACGGGTTGATGCAAACGGCAAGCTTGTATCTGTACCAACCGTATTTAACGGCGATCAAGCAACGGTAAAATCATTAACAAACTCCACGTATGTCGTTGTTGAAAATAATAAAACATTCGCGGATGTAGATGGTGGAAAAACATGGGCGGAAGCATATATTGAGGCACTTGCATCGAAATACATTATTAAAGGGAAAACGGAACAAACCTTTGCGCCGAAAGAAAATATGACACGTGCGCAATTTGCTGTTCTACTTGTTCGTGCCCTCGGTTTGCCAAGTGAATCGTATGATAAACGGTTCAAAGATGTCAAAGGAACAGAATGGTTTAACGAAAATGGCGAGCTTGCTGCTGCAGTGAAATATGGCATTGTTCAAGGAAAAGGAAACGGTCTATTTGCACCAAATGCACCAGTTACCCGTGCAGAAGCGGCAGTCATGTTCAAGAGAGCACTAGAGCTTTCATTCTTGAATTATGATCAAACACAGTTAAATACAGCGAAAAAAGTGACAGATTTTAAAGATGCTGCCCAAATTCAAGCATGGGCGAAAGATGGCGTTGAAAAAGTGTACCAAGCTGGTATTTTCACAGGACGGGAGAATAATCGTTTTGTGCCAGGTGGCTACATGACGCGTGCAGAAATCGCAAAGGCGTTGGCGGAATTTTTAGCATCTGCCAAATTAATGAATAAAGTACAATAAAAAGGGAGCTGCTAGCTCCCTTTTTATATGAGTTCGATGCCTTCTAAGATCATACTGGAGAAAAATCCGCTTATATGATGAAGCGCTTCAAGCACCGCTTTTGGATCTGCGTCAAAAAAGTCTTTCATCATCGGCTGATTTTGTTCGTGAATGAAAGCGAAAATGAAGTCTGTTTTGATTCGATTGCTCAACAATACAGGGCAATAGCTTAGTTCTAGCTTTCGTTTTATATTTTCTTCATCACCGAAATGTTTGCGATACAATTCACGCAACGTTGGCAATTGTTCTTGAATTTTTTGGTGTGCATCTGTTAACCATGCTTGCACCGCTTCGGCAGGTGGAAATTGCTTGTTAAGCAAAATGAGTTCAAATATTTTATTTAGCGCAAAGCTTGACTCTGTCGCAAAAGCGACGTTCGTTAGTAGTAATGAAATATACTCTTCCTCCGTTTTCGTTTCTAAGCGTATGTTCATAAAAATTTCTAATATTTCCGAATGTACTTTTGTTTTCGTCCAATCTTTTGTTAATTGTTGAACGAGCGCCATTACAGCTCGATTGACCGTGTCGTTTGTCCATTGTTCCATCGCGAATACAATCCTTTCTTTTATGTATATGTATACCATTAGTTTACCAATGTTATGATCAAGAAGAAATAGTCAATTGTTATATTCATGTGATATGATTAATAATGTTGTCGAACAATCGAATTAAAGGAGCGTTTTGTATGTCGTTTCAAACGGTTCACATACTTGGGGTTCCGTTTGTACGTGCGACGATGGATGAGGTTGTTTCTGTCATTCATGCGCACGTCAAACAACAAAAACCGTGTTTTATTGTGACAGCTAATCCTGAAATTGTCATGAAAGCAAATGAAGAGCCTACATATATGGCAACGATCCAACAAGCTGATTATGTCGTTGCCGATGGCATTGGAGTCGTCAAGGCGGCTGAATGGCTCGGAACGCCACTTCCAGAGCGTGTCGCTGGTTACGATGTATTATGCCGTTGTTTACAACTTGCTGACGAGCATCAATATCGCGTATATATGATTGGCGCGAAAGAAGAAGTTGTACAAGCTGCCGCACAACATATTCGTTATCACTATCCAAACGTTCGTTTAGTCGGAGTGCGCAACGGCTACTTTGATTGGAACGATAAAACGATTGTAGAGGAAGTAAAGCGAGCAGAGCCCGACTTTGTTTTTGTCGCGCTCGGTATGGGAAAACAAGAACAATGGATCGCTGAACATATGCATACAGTCGGACGCGGCGTCTGGATGGGTGTTGGGGGAAGCTTTGATGTGCTTGCTGGAGTGGTTAAGCGAGCGCCTGAACTATGGATTCGTCTAAATCTCGAGTGGTTGTATCGCTTAGTAAAGCAACCGACGCGAGCAAAACGGATGTTGGCATTGCCGCGCTTTGCGTGGACCATTTTAAAGCAAAAGGTTGTCGGAAAATGAATCGGTCATTCGTAAGAGGAACGATGATTTTAACAATCGGCACGATCATTTCGAAAGTGCTTGGGAGCATTTTCCGCATTCCGCTGCAAAATATTGCAGGAGATAAAGTGCTCGGCATTTTTAGTCTCGTTTATCCGCTCTATATGGTCGCTCTAATTTTATCCGTTGCCGGTATTCCGATTGCCGTATCGAAGTTAATTTCCGAAGCGCGCGCCAAACAAAAAGAAGATGAAGTGGCGCGCCTCGTGCAAACCGCAAGCATATTGGCGTTTAGTTTCGGGGTGCTCAGTTTTTCACTCCTTGCAGGTGGTTCGTCATGGATTGCAAAAGCACTTGGCGGTACGGAAGCGCAATTTGCGATTATCGTCGTAGCGACAACGTTGCTCATCTCGCCATATATGGCCGTATATCGCGGTTTTTTTCAAGGGCTTGAAGATATGAAGCCGACTGCCGCATCACAAGTGCTCGAGCAATTTGTGCGCGTCGCTTTTATTTTACTTGTCGCTTTTTATATGGTCAAAGCTTCGTATGCCGATGATGTCATCGCAGGAGGGATTATGGTCGGCTCGCCGCTTGGCGCGCTCGCCAGTCTCATATATTTACGTGCGTTGTATGCGCGTTCTCCTTACCGTCCGAAACGCGTAAGGCTTTCGCGCGTGCAATGGGTGCAGACAAGCAAAACGATTTTAAAATTATCTATCCCGATTGCGTTTGGTGCGCTTGCGATGCCATTTTTAAATTTAGTTGATTCCCTCTCCGTTCCACTCGCTCTTCGTTGGCATGGGACAGAAGCGAGCGAAACGAGCTACTTATTTGGACTATATAGTCGCGGTACTGCACTTGTGCAAATAGCGACGGTATTTTCATCTTCGCTCGTCCTTCCGCTTATTCCTTTGTTAAGTAAACAAATGGCAAAAGGGGAAGTGAGTTTAGCGCAGCAAACAGTTCAAAAATCGTTTGACCTATCACATTTTTTATCATGGCCTATTGCAGCCGGCTTAGCTGGGTTGACTGTCCCTTTAAACATCGCTTTATTTACAAATAACGAAGGAAGCGCGACAATGGCAGTCGTGTTGGCAAGTTCGGCATTTACGTCACTTGCGTTGCTTGGCACAGGAATTTTACAAGGCATTGGCGAGTCGAAACGCGCTGCAACGATCATTTTGATTGGCTGTTTCGTAAAATGGGGAACAAACATCTTGTTTATTTCATGGTACGGCTTAATTGGTGCTGGTATTTCGACGTTTGTTACGTACGCGTTCATTACGTGGATGAATCATGTTGCCATTCGCCGTCGCATGTCGCTCGTCTTTTGGAATCGAAAAATTATCGTGTACTTCTTTGCCTCTTTACTAATGGGCGCAAGCTTATTTTTCATTTCTCCGACGTGGGGAAGAATGGCTTCTCTTGTTTATGCAGCTATAGCAACGATCGGAGGCGGTTTGTTTTATTTTGGAGTCGTACTCGCGCTCGGCGGGGTGACGCTTCAAGAGCTTCGCCAATGGTTGAATCAAAAAAAGAAAGGATGAAACGTGTGAAAAAATGGTTGTTGCTCATCATCGCCATTTCGCTTATGTTGATCGCCCCTGCACTGAGTAAACGGCATGAAGCAGAGTGGAACAATCGAACGTATGAAATGATCATGCCATACGATGAAATTGAGAAATGGCTGCAAGAAGAAAACGAAGAAGATGTATGGAAGCAACTGAAAGAGGCAGGTTTGACAACAGTTAGCGTGGAAGCAGAAACGCTCGATTCACTTGAAAAATCAGGTCATGTCCTGTTATTAAAGATGGATGAATTTAAACATGCACTCGTCCTATTGAATGAAACAGTCGATCATATTCCATCGCGCGGGCTTGTCGTTTATCCACTTGATGATATACCGATCATTTCATCGCTACAAGCAACGTTTGGTGACGATGTCAAGGCCGTACAAGTAAATGGAAAAACGTATTACATAATTGAAGGAAATGCGAAAAAAATTGAACGCGTTCCACTTGGATATGATGAAATAAAAATGGCTCATCTCATTGAACAAGGCTTGATGGTCGTGCTCCGTATTCCAGATGCTCGTGATATGAACGAGGCGAGCGTGCGCGTACTTCAACAAATCGAAACGTTAAAAAATGAACATATATTTAAACTGCTCCCGACAGGGGAAGAAGTGGCTGGGTATCCAGCGGATGTCGCAAAATGGGGGAAAAGATGGAAGGAAGCAGGATATGCTTTATTGTCAACTGAGTTTTATGAAGCAAAAGGATTGACGACATTGGCGCAAGCGATGGATGTGGACGTCGTTCGTTTACATAGCTTGAATTTAGAGCAACGAAAACAAGACGAAGCGGTGGATGTCGCTGTTCGTGCGATCAAAGAACGAAACATTCGCGCGTTATTTATTCGTCCGTATACATCCACAGAGACAGTACAAAACATTGAAAAAACGGCCGCTGTTATGAAACAAATTGTTCAACATATGCCAAGCCATTATACGCTTGGAAAAAGTGAACCGTTTGTGCCGATTGAACGTTCACCTATCGCGACCATTGGCTTTATTGTTGGGGTGACAGCTTTTATTTTTCTCGCTATCCGTTCGCTCGTTTCACCGCTGCTCGCATTTGTTGCCGCAGGAGGCGCATTCGTTCTTGGACTCTCTGGCACGGTATTAGCGATTGATTTAGCGCTAAAAGCGCTAGCGCTGTTTGTAGCGATTGTCACGCCGATTTATGCCGCAAAACCTTCTTCCGTCCGAGAAGGCTGGCGCGGAACGTTTATGGCATACGGTCGCGCCATCGCTATTTCGTTTGTTGGAATCAGTTGGATTGTCACGATGTTGTATGGGAATGAGTATATGGCTTATGTCGGTGAAGGGTTTCGTGGTGTCAAACTCGTCTATGTCGTTCCGCTTGTAGCGATGGTTGTGCTCGTTTTACCTTCGCTCATTCAAGAGCCGCTCCTCCCGTTTATAAAACGGCTATGGAAGCAGCCGATTACGATTGGACACGTTGTGCTTAGCATGTTTATCCTCGCTTTGCTTGCGTACTATGTCTTGCGCTCTGGTAATACGGGAACCGCAAGTGCGTTTGAGCTAGCTGCGAGACAAAAACTTGAAGAATGGTTGTACGTACGTCCGCGCACGAAAGAGTTTTTGCTTGGTTTTCCAGCGTACTTGCTTGCGTTATTTGTCATAAATAAGCAAAAAAAGCTGGGGGCTATTCTCCTTATCGTTGGAACGATCGGATGGCTATCTATTATCAATACATTTACACATTTGCATATCCCACTTTTTATTTCATTCATTCGCACGATGTATAGTCTTGGACTTGGGTTATTGATCGGTATCGTGCTTATTTACGTATATGAGTGGGTATGGAAAAAGGTGATACGATGAACATTGTTATTTCGGGATATTACGGTTTTCATAACGTTGGCGATGAAGCGATTTTATATGCGATTATTCAAGCGCTTCGCACGCACGATCCAAATGTGCAAGTGACGGTGCTTTCTAATGATCCTGCCTTTACAGAAAAAACGTATGGCGTTCATGCGGTGAACCGTTGGCGCATTGGCGATATCGTTCAAGCTCTTCGTCATAGTGACGGTTTAATTAGTGGCGGTGGAAGTTTACTTCAAGACCAAACGGGATGGCGCAGCATTCCGTACTATACAGGCATTATGCAAATCGCCAAATGGCTAGGGAAGCCTGTTATTGTTTATGCACAAGGGATGGGTCCCGTAAATAAAAAACAAAATCAATGGCTCATGAAATGGACGCTCAATCAAGTCGATCGCCTAACGGTGCGGGATGAGCCATCTGCCGAGTTATTAAAAACGCTAGGTGTAAAACAGCCGATTACGGTCGTCCCTGATCCAGTCATGGGACTGAAGCCACCGACATCCCCAACAACATGGTGGAAAGAACAATCGTTTACACGTCCTGTTATCGCTGTTTCGGTGCGCGAGTGGGCGCGCGGTCGTGATTTTGAAAGAAAAATAGCCGTTGCACTTGATCGCTCGGTACAGGCAGGCTTTGATGTCGTATTTATTCCGATGCACGGGCGTCACGATGATGAAATGTCCGGCCGCGTGTTAGCCATGATGAAAGAGCATGCGATCGTCGCCCCTTATGATGCAAGCATACAAGAAAAAATGGCGATGATTGCAAGTGCCCACTTGCTTGTCGGCATGCGCTTGCACGCGTTAATTTTCGCAGCGGTCGGTCGTACACCGTTTATTGCGCTATCATACGATCCGAAAATTGATGCGTTTGCCAATCAAGCAAATCAGTCTGTATTTGCGCATGTCGAAGATGACGATTGGGATGGAGAAGCGCTATTTTCATATATCCAGCAATGCATGACGCAACATGAAGAACAAAAAGAAATCATGATTCGTGCTGTCGTACCGCTCCAACAAACTGCCCAACAAACTGCCAAAGAAGCACTCGCATTGTTTCGAAATAAAAATTAGGTCTAATGGCCTAATTTTTATTTTTTTTATATAATTTTTATGAATCGTCTGATAAAATAGAAAACAATATATACATATTGTTTTCGTAAGGAGCGTGGATGGCGCGATGTTTACGTTCGGAAAAAAGCTATTGAATCGGTTGCCTTTTAGTAAAAAGTTCGTGTTGTTAGCAACGATTTTTATGTTTACGTTGTTTGCAGTCAGCGTGCTATACCTTCGACTGTTAATACATAAAGAAACGTTTATTGAAAAAGAACAACAAGGTATCGCATATATCGCTCCGATAATTGATGCGATGTACGGCATACAAAAACATCGGGAATATACAACGACTGCCCTTCTTGGTCATGGAAATGAAGCGAACGTCGCTGATGCGCAAAAGATGATGAAAAAATCAATCGAAGCGATGCAAATGGTACATAAGCAACAACAAGCTTCATTTATTGAAGAAGAACAATGGAAACAACTTTTGCAACAAATGAACGATATACAAGAAAATTGGAAAACTTTTACCGTATCTGAAGCAACGAAACGTCATAATGCGCTCATTTACGACTTGCAAAAAATGTTGCTTCACATTGCTGATCGCTCGAACGTTTCGCTTGATAACGATATGAACAATCATTATTTAGCTCGTTTAATTGTAGAACAAATTCCATTGCTTACTGAAACGATCGGAGGAGCGCAATCGTTTGCGGCGGAGTTGACATTAAAAGGCGAATTGTATGAAATTGAACGTTCAAAAATGACATATTGGATAAACGTATTAGAAACGGCGATGCAAACGATCAGCCGGGCAACCGCTCCGCTTTTTGCTGACGATGAAAAGATGCGCAAAAAAGTACAACAATATAACGACATCATCTCAACAGATTTATTAAGCATGACAAGCTTACTTCAACGCGAATTTTTACAAACGAATCAAATTTCGTTAACGTCGGTTGAGTTATATGAGAAAACGAACGACGCGTTTGAAAAATTACATGAGCTTGCCCGCTTTTCACTAGATGCGTTCCAAACACATTTACAGAGGGAATATCAGGCGGTTATGTTTGAAAAATGGGTGACGATTGGCGTAGGGGCATTTGCCGTAGCAGTTGTCATTTACTTATTTATCGCTTTTTATATGGCGGTGCGTGAACAAATTGCAACAATTGAACAAGCGAGCATGCAAGCAGCAAGCGGGGATTTAACGGTGCAATTGTCCGTCACATCAAGCGATGAATTTGCTCGAATTGCTCAGTCATTTCAATCGCTTATTGCTTCATTCCGTTCCATGATCGGCGCTAACCAACAATTGACGAACGACGTATCTGCATCCGCTCACGAATTAACTGCCATTACAGAAGAAGCAGCGCATGCGATGGAACAAGTCGGAGCGACGATGGAAGAAGTGGCAGCGGGATCAAGCAAACAGCGCATGTGGGCGCAACAAAACGTCGAAGCTGTTCATACGCTTGTCGATGATACAAACTACATTTTATCTCGTTCACAACAGGCGGCAGAGGCGGCGCGAGCGATGACAAATGAAGCGGAAAAAGGAACGATAGCGATCGATAAAATGATCGAACAAATGAAGACGATGAACGATTTTATTACACAATCAAGCGAATGGATTCAAGCATTGCATCAACGCTCTGCCGATATTGCCCACATGGCGACAATGATTACAAATATTTCTGAACAAACGAATTTATTAGCGTTAAATGCCGCCATTGAAGCGGCGCGGGCAGGCGAGCACGGTCGCGGATTTGCGGTCGTGGCAGATGAAGTGCGGAAGCTAGCGGAACAATCGTCTTTATCAGCAAAACAAATACGCGAACTATTGCAAGAAGTACAAACAGATACGTCGCAATCCTTTGAAGTGATGCAACAAGTGCGTCATGAATCGGAAAAAAGTATGACGTTGGCGCGTGAAGCAGATAAGACATTCGACCGCATTCAGCAAACGACAAACGAAGTGATGGTTCAAATGGACGATGTCGCTCAAAAAATTGCGGTCATGACGAGCGCATTTGACGAGCTTGCTTTGACGATGAAAGAGACAGAAACGATCGCACAAGAAGCGGAAAGACAAACGCAAACGGCCGCAGCAGCACATGAACAATTGCTGTCTGCCGTTCAAGAAATTGCCGCAAATGTGCAAACGTTAAGTGACAAAGCGCAACATTTAGCGGAAAAAGGGAAGCAATTCACCGTTTAATCTCGGAGTGATCCGAGATTTTTTGTTGTTAAAATTATGAAAATTCATTATAATAAAGGCGAACATATATTTGTGAGGGGGAGTTTGGATGGAACGGATGGAAGAGTATATCATTATGGAGGAAACCGCTGCCCTTGTGCCAAAATACGATGAATACGGTCGGCTTGGCACGATTGTTTACGAATTGTACAATACGTACAACGTCGAGCGATCGCCAAAAGAAATTATGCAACAAAGTTGCCGTTACTACGGAAGTACATATGAAGGAAAAGTACATGCAGCAAAACATATTCTCGGCGTTCGGCAAATGGTTCCCGTCTCCGTTTGTGAAGCGCTTCGGCTTTATTTCTTTCCAACATGTTCTCCTGACAGCGATCGATGCATATGGATTGCACAATCCCACATCAAGACGATACAACCGTATGAAAAAAAGAAAACGAAAGTCATTTTAAAAAATAAACAAGAACTCATTATCGATATACAAAAAGGAACGTTGGAAGGAAAAATGTATAAAACCGCGATGCTTATTTTCACATTGCAACAAAGAATGATGAATAACTATGAAAAATAGTGTATAATATTTCGAGAATGAGAAAGAAAAGAGGACGATTATGCGGACGTTGCGAGGACATCATTTATTATGTGTGCACGGATTTCAAGGGATGGGGTATAGCGAATCGTTTGTGGAAAAGATGACAGAAATCGTTGCATTTATGCGCGATGATGATACTGATGGTCCGATTCGCGTCATTGCTGCCCTCGATGAAGCATGTTATGCGTGCCCACATCATGGAGTAGACCGCTGCGAAGCAGATAAGGAATCAAATGATCACGTGTTAGCGATGGATCACCGTGTACTGAAACATTTACAACTCGAAGAAAACCGAGTATATATGAAATCCGAGTTAATTGAACGAACGAAGCAAGCGGTTGAACCGGATGACTTAGATGTACTTTGCGCAGGGTGTTCGTGGTTACCGTATGGAGTTTGTAAAGAAGGGATACGACAATTGAAAAATTTTTCTGACAAAAACAACTGAAGATGTGCTATGATAATGAAATAAAAATAGAAAGAAAGGGTTATGGCATATGAAAGTAGCAAAATTCGGGGGAAGTTCTGTCGCCAATGCACAGCAATTTCAAAAAGTAGCTAACATCATCACATCGGATGAAGAGCGCAAATTTGTCGTCGTCTCTGCGCCGGGGAAACGATATAAAGACGATACAAAAATGACAGATTTATTAATTACATTAGCGAAAAAAGTCATTGAAGATGACTTATATGAAGGGGTGCTTGCTCAAGTGGTCGCGCGCTATGACGAAATTGTGACCGATTTACATTTGTCGCGCGATATTTTAGATGTCATTTCGGCAAGCTTACAACAAATGATTGATACGTATCACGATCAGCCTGAACGTTTACTTGATGCATTAAAAGCAAGCGGCGAAGATAACAATGCTAAACTGATGGCTCACTATCTTCGTCAGCTCGGTTATGAAGCGCATTATGTCAATCCGAAAGATGCTGGCATTTTCGTGACAGATGAGCCGGGCAACGCACAAATTTTGCCTGAATCATATGAACAACTTGCAAAATTAAAAGAAAGAAGTGGCATTTTAGTCATTCCAGGCTTTTTCGGCTATTCTCGTTCAGGGCATATCGTCACATTTCCGCGCGGCGGTTCGGATATTACGGGTTCAATCGTTGCCGCAGGCGTTGGAGCAGAGCTATATGAAAACTTTACCGATGTCGATTCTATTTACTGCGTCAACCCATCAATCGTTGAGCATCCATGCCAATTAAAAGAATTGACGTATCGTGAAATGCGCGAATTGTCGTATGCGGGCTTCTCTGTCTTTCACGATGAAGCGCTTGAACCTGTGTATCGTCGCGGTATTCCAGTATGCGTGAAAAATACGAACAACCCTGAAGCGAAAGGAACGATGATCGTCGCAACGAGAGACCATCGCGAGCGTCCGGTCGCAGGCATTGCAAGCGATACAGGCTTTTGTAGCATTAACGTCAGCAAATATTTAATGAACCGCGAAATCGGATTTGGACGTCGTCTACTACAAATTTTAGAAGATGAAGGCATTTCATACGAACATACGCCATCAGGCATTGATAACATGTCTGTCATTTTACGTGAAGAACAATTAGCTGGTGATGTGGAACGTCGCGTATTGAACCGCATTGTGAAAGAATTGCGTGTCGATGAAGTATCGATTGAACGCGATTTAGCGCTTATTATGGTCGTTGGAGAAGGGATGGAGCGTAGCGTCGGTATTGCCGCAAAAGCAACAGCTGCTTTCGCCCGCGCGAACGTCAACATCGAAATGATTAACCAAGGTTCATCGGAAGTGAGCATGATGTTTGGCGTCAAAGCGGATGCGGTTGAAAAAGCGGTGCGCGCCTTATACGAAGTGTATTTCTAATCGTATAAAAATGGAATAATCGAACAAAATAACCATAGCACACATAAGGGAGGAAAATACATGCGCGTGCTATGGTTATTGATTTGTTTGTTATGTGCGACACCTGTGCAAGCATCTATTTCTGAAGAAGCATTGCGACAATATGTACAAGATATCGGTTGGACGATGGACGATTTAACGCGTTATTTAGCGAAATGGAATATGACGATTCACGATTTTTCATCGCTTGACGCGTTAAAAAAGCAGCTCGGTACCCCGATCACGCCTGAACGTCTCGATGCGTTGTTGTTACGGTACGATATGACGAAAGAAGAAGCGGAAGCGCTTCTCGGACATTTTGGTGAACAGCTCCAACAATATACGTTCATCGAAGATTTAGCATATGCCTTATCGTTTTATCGTGATCGTTACGATGCGATACAAGCAATGACAGACATTTTAGCAACGATTGGGCTAACCGAAGATGAAATTCATCGATTAGTGGAGCGGACGCCTCCGTCTGCGAAACAAACGCTTGAGCATCTCGATGAACAAATGCAAATGCTCGTATTGCGTGATCCAGCTACACCGTTAACAACGCAAGAACAAGAAGCGCTACAACGTCTTTGGAACGAATGGCTTTCGCTTTACCGCCTTCAAGCAAAAGTGTATGAAGTAAACGAACAAGGACGAAAACCCATTTCGTTTGAGCAATTTCAAACGGTCAACGCGCCTGTTGTAATGGAATGGTACGATGACGACGGAACATTGGTGGCTGATTTATATATTCCGTACGAGCGAATCGGATCAAGTGCGCTCATTGATGCGAGCGAACAGCTCGCCCACATTGGCATGATGGCACTTGATTTAGAAAGCGGCTTACTTATTGCGCGCATGCCAAAAACCGCTTCTTCATACGGAACAAACATATTGATTGGTGTCGTTTTACTTTTTGCAAGCTTTGTGTTATGGAAGAAGGGAAAACGATGCGAGCCGTTGCAATAGCGTTATTTTTATTTAGCGCTTCTTTCATTTGGGCAAACGCTATGGGGTGGCATAAAGCATATGAAGCGGTTCAACAAAGCAACGCCCCTGTTGTTCAACAAGATGATGCCATCGGAGTGTTGTTTATTCCGAAACTAAACATATCCGTCCCTATTTACAAAGGTATGCAACAGTTACATAGAGGTGTCGCATACGATGAACGAAGTGCGCTTCCTGGTGAAGGCAATCATATGATTTTGGCAGGGCATCGTGATACAGTATTTCGTCAGCTCGAGGACATGCGATTAGGGGATGAACTAGTTATTCGAACGAATAATCGAACGTGGACGTATGTCGTTCAACATATTCGCATCGTCAAGCCAGATGACAAAACAGTGCTCACCCCAAAAGCGCACCCGACGCTAACGTTAATTACATGTTATCCGTTTCGCTGGGTAGGCGATGCCCCAAACCGATACGTCGTGGTTGCCAAACAAAAAAGAGGCTAGAACAGTTAGCCTCTTTTTGTATGCATTTGTTGTTTAAATTGTTGCAGGAGCTTTTCGCCATGTAGCCCGCGCTGAACTAAATCTTCTAGCACCACTTCCGCTAAATTCGAGCGCTGAACGAGTGTTGCATCCATTAATACGCTCATTCGTTCTCCCATCATCGTCACGGAGCGAACGGTTGCACGCACATGAGCAGGATCATTCGTTTTGCGCGAAATGGTCACAAGTGCATCAAACGTTGCCTCACTCTCTTTTAACGATGTGAACAGCTCACGATATGTTTGCTCGACATACGCCTCGATGAGCCAACGTTGATGTTCATCTTCTTTATTAATCATTAAACCATCAATGAGCGGAATGTCTTGTTTTTGCTCATGCAATAGCGTGAGAGCAACGAGCTTAAAAGTTTTCACCACATCCACCTCGCAACAATAGTTGCTTTTATTATACCATATGGGCGAAACGTAACAAAAAAAGAAAAGAAAAAGTGAAAATTGAATTTTCGGGCGCTTTTTTTGTCAAAAATGACCGAAAAACGGCAAAAAAACAAAAAAATCGGCTTGAAAATTGAAAAATCGAAATTTTACATCATTTTTTTATTTTTGTATCATATGAATCGAGGAGGTGATCAAAAACAATTCCTCTCAACTTCCTTCCAAAATGTGTCCTCTTACTGCTCCCTCACAGTTTGGCTAGCATCCTCTTCGCTAGCCTCTTTTTTCAATTGACCGCATGTCAAGGGAGTGATATGCTAGGGGATGAAACGAACAGAAAGGGGTGAATAGAAAGTGGAGAACCAAATTTTACAAGCGGTAAAAGAATTGCTTTATGAAGTACGTGAAATGCGTGGGGAAATAGAAAGCTTAAAAGAAGAGATGAAAAGCTTCAAGCAAGAAATGCGCGCAGAAATGGAGAGCTTCAAACAAGAAATGCGTGCAGAAATGGAGAGCTTTAAGCAAGAAATGCGTGCAGAAATGGAGAGCTTCAAGCAAGAAATGCGTGCAGAAATGGAGAGCTTCAAGCAAGAAATACGCGCAGAAATAAAAGAGTTACATGTGCGCATTGGGAAGGTAGAAACAAAAGTGGACAAGCTACACGATAAATTTGAACTGCATGCACAAAAACAATGGCAAACAGAAGCAGATGTGTATCGCTTAAAAAAATTAATCGGCATTGAGTAAAGGGCAGAAAAACGCCCCTTTTTTATTTCAACGCTTCAATCATTTCATCAATCATCTTTATGACGACTCCTTCAATTCGCTTTCGCTTATGGGCAGGCAACGACTGCAGGGCATATAGTCGCTTCGCGAGCTCGCGCTGTTCATTCATGTAACGAATAAGCGATAATTGTTCATCGCTCATTTCGTTCGTTCCATATGCCAATCGTACTTCTTGTAACAGCTGTTCATCTGTTGGATGTTTTCCGAGCAAAAAGTCGACGCTGACACGAAACATTTCACTCATATCGATAAGCGATTGTAAATCAGGGAGCACCTCACCATTTTCCCATTTGCTTACTTTAGAACGAGATACATTTAATCGTTGTGCGAATTGCTCTTGCGTCCAATCGTGAGCGTTTCGCAAGCGTCTAATTTGTTCACCAATATGTTGCAACATTATCTTCCACCAAATTCCCTTTTTCTTTTTACGATAGAAGAAGAGCGGAAATTATTTTGTTCTTTTTATAAACAAAATAAAAAATGTTCATTTTTAGAACAAAAATCGACGGGTTTGTTTGTCGAAAAAAGTTGATTGAATATTCATAAAATGTAAAAATATACATTGGAAAAACTTGAAGGAGATGATGAATCGTGAACATTTATTTTTCAAATTACATTGTTCATCAAGCGAAAAAAGGAGGAAAAATGTGCGAAGTACTCATTAAAGAGAAACCGAATCCTCCATTTCACGAATCGCGAACGATTGAGCCTATTCACTTTTCTGATTCACTTCAGTTTATTTCACCAATAGACAAGCTGCCACTAGAACCAATTCGTTATCGGATGATTACGTGCACAACAAAAGATGACTTATTTTTATTTTTTAAAACGATAGACGATCAATTAATGATTGTTATTACGTTTTTGTTTGGAAAAGGAAAAGCCCAAATATGTGTACGACGTTGGAATGATGTTGAGAAACGTTACATCTCCGCACCGATGAATGACCTCACAGCTACTGAAGAACGAGCCATCCTATGTACATTCCGCTCGGTTTCCATTCGTTCTGGGCAGAAAATTCAATATTGTTTATTTTAACTGAAAGTTATAGCGATGAAAAATTTATACCAAAAAAACGAAAATTATGTTTGTTAAACACAAAAAATGATGCTAAAATATAACTGTAGTACTATTTCCTTCTGTTTACGATAGAGAGCGGTTGGTGGCCAGAGGCAAAGAAAAAGAGCTGATGACAACATCAGCTCTTTTTCTTTATGGGTGTGGGGAGTAAACTTGCCATTGCCTTAGATCAATTTTTTCTTTCAGGATAAGTGATTTTGGAAAGATAAACGTCCACGGTTTACTTGTATTCGCTTTTATTTGTAAATCCAATGTAAATAAGCCGCGAGCAATAACTTCTCCTGATGCATCTTCCACGACAAGAGGTAACTTTTTGAATTGAATATCCTTTTGGTTTCCATTCCGAATAAGTAGACCTACAACTAGGTTACCTTCTTCATCAGTTGTCGCTTGTAATCCTACAATATTCACCTCATTTTCAGCTAGACGAGGGAGAGAGCGGACAAGACGTTCTAATTCCTTTTTATCTTCCTCAGACAATGAGTTTTCCCAACTATCATCTAGTTCTAAAGAATGCTTTTTCCTTAGTTCAAAAGAGAGTTTCCATCCGAATCTAGGTATTTTATCTGAAAGTAGTTCGTGTTTATTAAAAACAAAAAACCAAGGTCGACTACTTCGAGGTGGAATTTCCCCCATTTCGCTCAGTTGAAATGTTTTTCTGCTAATAATTTCATCGTTGGTTCCAATAAATAAAAGTCTAGTTTGATCGAATCGAATAGCTTTGTCTAAAGCATTACGGATAAGTGCTGTAACAACATAACAATCGCCTTCTTTTTTCCATTCAATTCCGGATAGCGACACTTGATTTTTTTTCAACGGTGGCAATTCGTTATTCACGTATTGAAAATAATATTTTTGTTCGGTCGTTAGCGACATGAGTGGGTGTATCGATAACGTTGTGTGCACGTCTTCATCTTGTTGTTCATCGGCTCCATCAAATAATTGTCCAGCTTGAATAATACTATCTTCACCTTGTTTTTTCTTTTTGAAAAATGGAATCATCGTTCCATCTCCTTTCTTCAATTCGAATTAAGTAGCTGGGCAAGTTGTTGGGAAGCATCTTTTTCTAAACGATGATACATGAGTGTAAAGAGCTCCAACCCTTCTTTTGCATATTGGCGCATCGGATCTTCTTGTCCGTAATAGCGCAACCCAATTCCTTCTTTCAATAACTCCATTGCTTCTAAATGTTTTGTCCAGTGAAAATCGATAAGCGAAAGTAAAGCACGTTTCAATGCCCATTGATGTTCTTCAGTGTATTCCAACGCATGAACGCGCTCTTTCCATGCCGAGATCGCTTGTTGGACGATCGCTTCCACTTCTTTTTGATCGACAATACCAGTTACATCGATGTGTTCGTTTGTCACTGTTTGAACGGTCTGTACTAGCCGAGCAATATCCCATTCCTCTGGAATAACGTCTTCTGGGCATGTATAAGTAACTTCTCGTTCAAGAAACGATGGCACCATATGAACGACAATGGGAATGACATCGTTAGCTTCAAGAATGCGATTGCGGAGCGTATAAACGGTGCGCCGTTGCTCGTTTAATACGTCATCAAGCTTTAAGTTATATTCCCGTACAGAGAAATTGCTTCCTTCACAAATGCGCTGTACACGGTTGACGAATTCATGTACCTCTTTGTTTAATACTTCGCCTTCTTCATTCACTTGTAATGATTTTTTCATTTTTTCTAGCTCTTCTTTCGCGAAACGACGGAACATGTCATCTTCAAGCGAAATGAAAAATTGCGAGCGTCCCGGATCGCCTTGACGACCTGCACGTCCTTTTAATTGGTTGTCAATGCGGCGGCTTTCATGTCGTTCTGTACCGAGGACGTATAAGCCCCCAAGCTCTGCGACGCCTTCTCCAAGCATAATATCTGTTCCGCGTCCTGCCATATTTGTAGCAATTGTAATTTGTCCTTTTTGACCAGCTCGTGAAATCAACTCCACTTCTTGTTCGACGCTTTTGGCGTTTAGCAACTGGAACGGTAAGTCTTCTTCCGCTAAATATTTCGCCACTTTTTCTGACTGTAAAATAGATGTTGTACCAATGAGCATCGGCTGTCCTGTCTCATGCACACGCTTCGCTTCTTTTGCGACGGCTTTATATTTCGCTTCGACTGTCGCAAAGATGCGATCGGGCAAGTCTTGACGGATGACAGGGCGGTTTGTTGGGATTTGGACAACATCCATGCCATACAATGTTTGAAACTCTTTTTCTTCTGTTTTCGCCGTTCCTGTCATCCCTGATAAAATCGGATAAAGACGAAAATAGTTTTGAATCGTAATCGATGCTTGAATTTTATTTTCTTCTGTTAACTCTAATCCTTCTTTGGCTTCAATCGCTTGATGAAGACCGTTGCTTAAGCTGCGTCCTTCCATCGGACGGCCGGTGAACATATCAATGAGCAACACTTTTCCGTCTTTCACGATATAGTCGACATCGCGTGTAAACATGACGTATGCGCGCAACGCTTGAATAACGTAATGATACAACACTTGGTGTTCTAAGTCGTATAAGTTGTCGATGCCGAACCCTTTTTCAATTTTTTCAATGCCTTGTTCCGTTAAGTTGACGGTTTTTGTTTCTTCATCGTATTCGTAATCTTCATCGCGAACGAAATGTTTTACAATGCGGGCGCATAAATAGCTTAACTCCGAACTGACGCCTGTTTTTCCTGCGATAATGAGAGGGGTTTTCGCTTCGTCAATTAATACGCTATCGACTTCATCGATAATCGCATAATGAAATGGGCGTTGGACACGATCGGCGACACGATATACCATATGATCGCGCAAATAGTCGAAGCCAAACTCATTGCCGACACCGTATGTAATGTCGGCTTGATATGCCACTTTTTTCTCCTCTAGTGACATTTGTGGCAAATTTAAGCCGACGGTCAGCCCTAAAAACTCATGAATTTTTCCGATTAAATCACGGTCGCGCTTCGCTAAATAGTCGTTGACGGTAATGACATGCACTCCTTTTCCTTCAAGCGCGCGCAAATAGCTCGGGGCGGAAGCGACGAGCGTTTTTCCTTCACCTGTCGCCATTTCCGCAATATTTCCTTCGGCAAGCACAAGACCGCCGATGAGCTGAACGTCAAAATGGCGCATGCCAAGCACACGTTTCGATGCTTCTCTGACAGTCGCAAACGCTTCGACTTGTATATCGAATACCGATTCACCTTCCGCTAGTCGCTGTTTAAATTCATTTGTTTTTGCGCGCAATTCGTCATCTGTCAATGCTTCAAATATCGGTTCAAGCTCGTTGATACGCGCAACGGTTTTATAGTAGTTTTTCAGTTTTCGTTCATCGCTGTTTACGAGTTTTTTTATGTAAGACAACATGGGGAACCTTCTCCTTCGCTGTAAATCAAATCGTTTCAACGTACAGTATACCATTGTTCCCAAAATGTTTCACGACCTCGGAAAATTTTTCTTTACTTTTTTATCTTTGGGTGATATTGTAAGTTTATTAGAAAAAATTATCAAAATATGAAACTTTTTTGTCTTTTTTTCGTTATTGTAGGTGTATTTGTCTTCTGTAGCGAATATATATGTTACATTCTTTTAAGGAGGATTTGCATGGAAAAATGGAAGAAAACTGCATTATTGATTAGTTTAGCCTCATCGCTTATCGTGCCGACAGTTGCGCAAGCATCGACGGAACCGCCGATTGCACAATGGAAAAAACAAACGGCGAAAGCATCGGTGCCGCTTGCTTACAAACGGTTTGAAGATGCGCAAAATCAAATGAGTACCGATACATTGATCGTGAAGTACAATGAAGTCATTCCAGCTGCTGTGCATCGTAGTTTAGGAGCGACATTGAAGCAGTCGTTTCCGCAATTGAAATATGATGTTGTGACGGTGCAAAAAGGAAAAGAGATGCAGCAAGTGATGAAAAATTACGCAAAACTAAGAGCCGTCAAAAGTGTGACGCCAAGCTTTACATACAAACGGCTCGGTTCGGCTGATCCGAAAGCAGATCATATGTATTTATTATCGCTTTTAAATATGGATAAGGCGTTAAAACTTGCTGGAAAGTCTAGTGTCACGGTTGCTGTCATCGACACAGGGATGGATACGAAGCATCCAGAGCTTAAAGGACGTGTTCTCCCTGCTTACAATGCGATAAACCCAGCTGGTGCGCCGATCAAAGACGTGCACGGAACGCATGTTGCTGGCATTATCGGAGCAAATGCAAACAACGGCATTGGTGCACATGGTGTCAACCCGAATGTTAAAATTTTGCCAATTGACGTATTCGGTGGCGGATGGGGGGCAAGCGACTATACGATCGCCCAAGGCATTTTATATGCGATGGAAAAAGGAGCAAAAGTCATTAATATGAGTCTCGGTGGCTACTTTAGCTCGCCGATTTTAGAAGAAGCTGTTCAAAAAGCCATTGATGCTGGCATTACGGTCGTTGCCGCAGCAGGAAACGAAGCGACAGATATGTACTCCATCCCAGCTTCATACGAAGGAGTCATTAGCGTCGGGGCGACCGACAGCAAAAATAAACTTGCTGAGTTTTCAAACTACGGTCCGTCTGTGGACATTGTTGCACCGGGTGTTGACGTGTACAGCCCTATTTACGATTATACGAAAGGGTCTTCGTTTGCGGAGTTAAGTGGAACGTCGATGGCATCGCCAGTTGTCGCAGGCGTCGCTTCGCTTCTTTTATCGAAGTACCCAAATTTAAAACCGTATCAAGTCGAATGGATTTTAGAGCGCACCGCAACCGATTTAGGGGAAAAAGGATATGATTTAACGTACGGAAACGGTTTAGTCAATCCAGTGGCAGCGTTGCAATATAACATCAAAAATGTGCCACAAAAAGAAAAATGGAACGATGAAACGATTTTAGCGAAAGCGCCTGTTATTGATGCGAAAGAACCGTACGTGAAAAAAGGTTCGCTGACAAAACCGGAAGAAATGCATTGGATAAAAATGAACGTACAACAAGGTGAAAGCGTCCAAGCGCTACTCGAAGGGTCAGAATTATACGACTATAAACTTGTTTTTCGTTTTTATCCAGAAGGAAAAACAACGTCTGAAAAGCCAGTTCAAGTGAATGACGGTCGTGCAGGCGAGGTGGAAGCGAAACTATTTACAGCGAAGCAATCTGGCGTGCTTGCGATCGGTGTAACAGATGCAAATGGCAACTATAGCTTACAAGGAAAATCAACGTACACGCTAGTTGTTCAGTCATTTGTGGAGCTTGCGGATGACGGCATTACAAAGGAAAATCCAGCTGCAATTGACCAGCTGCCTTTTGCCTTAGAAAACTTAACGTTTGTGCCAGAAAAAGATGCGAAAGAAGGCGACCGCGACTATTTCCTTTTTACTGTTGCTGAACCGACGATCGTGAAGTTTCAATTGTCGCCAGTTCCAGGCATTGACTCTTCACTAAATATATATTTAGCAGAAGAGCTATACCGACCAGTTGATCCGAATGAAAAATATAAACAAATGTCATTTCCAATCGTCATCGGAAACAATAACGGTGTCGGCAAAGGGGAGACGGTGACATTTGAAGCGCAACCGAACGTACAATACGTACTTGAAGCTTCAAGTGAACCGATCGCAGCATTTTACCCGATATTTATGTCAAACAATCAAGCGAAAGAAGTCACAGGGTCGGCAATTCCGTATCAACTCAGCGCCGAGGCGATTACATTGCCGCAAGATGAAGACAACTTCCCAACACGCGAGCCGATGCCAATGGGCAACGGTGCTGTTGAACAGATGGAAAAAATAAAAGAACAAATGCGTAAGCCAAACGATATCATCATCATTGGCGATGACGGAAGCTGGAGCTATTTTGAAAAAGAACAAATCCAGCAAATTAAAGAAAATGCTCGTCCTTACAACATTGGTGATCGCGTCGAAGCGTTTATTCAGTTTAGTGGCGATCAAGACTTTTATCGCTTCACTGTCCCAGCAACCGCTCTGTACGAGTTTTCGTTTGCCACACCTGACGATATGACGCCATCAGCGATGCTTTTTGAATACGATGAGAAAAAAGATGATTTCATCCCTGTGAACTCTTTCTGGCCGTTTGATTGGATGACAGGAAAGAAACAAACGAACTGGACGCTCATTTTGGAAGAAGGAAAAACGTACTACATGTCGGTGCAAAACGAATATTACCAACCGGTAGCTCATCCGTATGTTATCACATCGAAAAAACTCGTCGATGCACCGAAAGATGTGAACGAAAAAAATAACGAACCGATTCAAGCGACGGTCGTGAACGTCAATGAAACGAAAACAGGAAACTTTGTCCTTCCAAATGATGTCGATTACTATTACTATAAACATCGGCAAGCGAGCGAACGAATGACACTTTACGCAAAACCAAGCAAACCGAACGCATCATTGCCAAAACAATTGCGTGGCACATTAATTCCGATTATATCAGTTGTCGAAGATACGAACGGAAATATGACGATTGATGAAGACGAATACGGAAAAGCTGTCACGTTTTATCCGAGTGGATGGAGTCCGTTATACGATGTAAACGGCTCGTTCCAAGCGAAGAAAAATGTCGGATATTTCTTTGTCGTTAACGCGTTTATGTGGGACGGACTATCGCTTCAGTCGTACAACTTTAGTATTCAATCGCTCAATAAAAAAGATGAAGATGCGTCTTCCGTCGTGAAAAACAACGTGCCATCCAAGCCGCTTTCTTTCAATAAAAAAGGAAATGTATATGAAGCACGTGGATATATGAACATCGTTGATTACGGCGATAAAGATTATTACAAATTCGTCGTTGAACAAGATGGAACATTTACATGTAAGCTCAATGTACCGGGCACGATGGATGGCGTCATGTCCATTTTCGATGCGAAAGGTCGCCTCGTTCAAACGTATGACTATTACGGTGATGGCGATGCGGAAATTGGTACGCTTTCCTTGAAAAAAGGAACGTACTACGTCGTTGTTGAAGAATCACTTGCCAGACCAAATGCCAACCCATATACGCTCTCTATAACGAAGAGATAAATACAAAGGCTGCCTATGCATACAGGCAGCCTTCCTTCTTTTTCTTTTCCATCATCGCGTTTGGCGTGTTAACATAAATGTAGATTGATAGATAACGAGGTGATTGACGTGCAGCGCATGCGATTCATTTGGCTTTCGTTCGTTTTTTTATTCTTTTTTCACGCGCCTGTCCACGCCCATGTCGTTGATTTAACGAAAAAAGCGCAGGCGCAAAGCTATGAAAACTACTATTCGCTCATCGCTAGCTATAAAGGGGAAAGCGGCGTCACGTTTGAAAGCTATAGCCCTTATTGGACGAAGACGAAGCTCGTTCTGTTGGAGCAAGAACTATTAAAAAACAAACATGGCGCTGAGCTTGCTTTGTTAGGAAGCGTCAAAATTTTCCCTGATTATCCTGCCGGTGCAAACATCCTCGGTCAATATTTTGCTCAATATCAAATAAGCCCAAAGCCTGCCTTGCTTCCAAATCGGTACATTCATTTATACGGTGGCAACGAATGGACGACCGTCGAGCAAATGGCGATGACACTCGCGCACGAGTACGGACATCATTTTACATTTTATTACTTGTTAAATAAAGAACAGCGCCTTCCGAACGAATGGCTCCAGTCGCGATACGCTGCGGCGCGCGAACTTTTTCGCTATCCGTCTGTTCACGCTGATGGAAGTGGAGCGTACGAATGGTATATGCCTGAAATACTCGCAGAAGATTACGTACAATTATTCGGATCACCAAATGCATTAAAAGGACATATGCAAATGAACGTTCATCTCCCGACACCGTTTGAACTTCCAGCTTTACAAACGTATTGGAAAAACGAGCTTGGTGCCCCGTATGAACCGATGCCACCGCTTTCACTATTTCTAACAAACTATACGGTGAAAAATAACGTATATGCGCTCAAGCTTTACACATATGCTGATACAACCGCATACGTGAACGCGCAAGAGGGGAATGGACGCTACGCCTCCGTTTATATCGGAAGCGTGCCGAAAGGAGTCAATGAAACGACGTATGACGGTACAACGTTAAACAACCAAGTGTCGTGGCTGTTTCGATCAACAATGGTCGATACCGCTCTATTTCGCGTCGTCCAGCCGACGACAAAAGGATTTAATCGCGGTTCGGCGACGCTACGCGTCCAATATGGGACGATTGATTCGCTTCTTGTTACCCCTCCACTTTTCCCAGATGTCATCGGGGAGGAGTTGCAAGCGGCGGCGAGACTATTGTATGAACGCGGCATTATCTCAGGGTTCCCAGATGGCACATATCGTCCGAACGAACGGTTACTCCGCCGCCATGCCGCCCTTATGCTTATTCGTGAGTTAAGTCTGACGCTGCCTGAAGGATATGTCGTCAAAGCAAAAGACGTGAAACCGAGCGATGCGTGGTATAAAGAAATGGCGATTGCTGAGGCATACGGGCTGCTTACAGGATATAACGGAAAGCTATATCCGAACGATTACATTACCCGCGCCCAAATGGCAACGATTTTCACTCGTGTATATGCGGATATATATGAACGCCCGACTGTAAATCAATCGTTTTTTGATGTTTCTCCTTCTCATTGGGCGTATGAACCGATTAATACGTTGTTTTATAATCGAATAACGATCAACAATCCATATCGTCCAAACGACATTGTCACACGAGGACAATTTGCGCTCTTTCTTAGTCGGACATTGCAAAAAAAATAGCGAGGAAGGCTTGTCCTTCCTCGCTATTTCGCGTGTATCGCACGATAGAAAAATACTGCAAATTGCGCGCGCGTCACTGTATCTTTCGGTCGAAACGTCCCATCTTCATAGCCGCTTGCAATGCCTGATGCGACGAGTTTTTCAATCGCATCATATGCTGCATCTGTTTCTTTTACATCAGTAAACGGCACATCCGCTCCGCGCTTCAACTTCCAAGCTTCCGCAAACCACATCGCTAATTGTTCGCGCGTTAACGGGTCATCTGGCTGAAACTGCTTATTGTTTTTATCGACAATATTTTCTTTCACAAGGGCGTTCACCGCACCGACAGCCCAATGATCGCTCGGTATGTCAGAAAACATTTCTTTTCGATTGTTCATGTCGAAATTGAAATATGTAGCCATCACACCTGCCGCTTCTGCACGCGTCATCGTTTCATCTGGCTTAAAGTAGCTTTTCGCATACCCAAGCACGATTTCTTTTTTTCCTAACGCTTCAATTTCTTTACTTGCCCAAAAATTGCCTCCGACATCTTGAAACTGTCCAGCCGCTTGCACGTATGCAAGTACTCGCCTTGCCCCTATGTATCGTTTTTTATAGTAAGAGTCGTCTAATGAAGTCACTATAATTCCCTTTGATGAACTCGCATGGATAAATTGATTGTCTCCAATATAAATGCCTGCATGCGACGGCCCTTTTTTATACGTCTCAAAAAAGACGAGATCACCGACTCGTAAATCTTCTTTCTTTACTGCACTCCCCTGCTTATATTGTTCCGCTGTTGTGCGCGCCAACGTCACGCCGAGTCCGCTCATCACATGCCGCGTGAACCCAGAACAATCAAACCCTTTTTCCGAACTTCCTCCGAACTGATACGGCACCCCAACGTATTTTTTTGCTAGTGGAACGAGCCGCTCATAACTTTCGTTTGCATAAGCGAAGGAAGGAAAAAGAAAAAACAAAAGGAATACAAAAACAAATCTCTTCACACGTCACACCCCACTCCGCCATTATTCTCGTCATTTCGACATATTCACACTATTCCAAGTGTATCATAAATAGGATAATGATAACTTTACAGTTATGTAACAAAACTTTTTGTAAAAAAGTTACGTAATAAGGTATTGAAAAAAGTCGAACATTAGGTAAAATGGTGAATAGGTGGAAGACTACATGTGAAACAGTTTTGTTATTCCAACAAAGAAAAACTGTTCAAAAAATGGTTGACATGATGTATGGAAAAAATTATAATGTAGTTTGTAGTCGTTCACTCGCTAAGTTTAAGAGTTTCATAGAGAGAACATACATAATCTCTTAAATTTAGCTGAGCTAAATAGAAACAGAAACAAAAGGAGGAAATATGTCGATGGCTTACCAACCAAAGTCTTATCGCAAATTTTTAGCTGGTACAGTCTCTGCGGCAGTTGTTGCTTCAGCGATCGCGCCAGCAGCAAGTGCAGCTTCTTTCACAGACGTAGCAGGAAGCGTGCATGCAGATGACATCGCTACATTAGTAGCAAAAGGTTACATTAAAGGATATGCAGACGGTACATTCAAACCAAACAAACCGTTAACACGCGGTGAAGCTGCGATCATCTTCTCACGCATTTTAAAAGATGCGGGTGTTACTCAAAAAGGTGCAGGCTTCCCAGACGTTCCAGCGAGCAAAGCTGAATTAGCAGAAGCGGTTGCGATCGTGCAAGCTGCTGGCGTCATGGGCGGAGATGAAAAAGGTAACTTCAACCCGAACGCAAACATCACTCGCGAACAAATGGCGAAAGTCGTTGTTGAAGCGTTCAAGTTAACAAAACCAGCAAACTACACAACAAAAGTTACTGATCTTGACAAAGCTGGTTCATGGGCACGTGAATACATTCAAACATTAGAGGCAAACGGTGTAACGAAAAACACTGAATTCATGCCAAAACAAAACGTAACACGCGGTCAATTCGCTTCATTCGTCGTACGTGCGATGGATGTGAAAAAAGAAGTTACTCCGACTGTTGAAAAAGTAGAAGTTTTATCAAAAACAAAATTAGTAGTAACGTTTAATACCGCTGTTGATGCAGTAAAAGCTGAAAACTTTGCCATTGAAGGTGCAACTGTTGTTTCTGCTACATTAAGTGCAGATAAAAAGCAGGCAACTTTAGAAGTTTCAAATCTCGAGTACGGAAAAGACTATACAGTTGTAGTAAAAGATGTTTTAGTAAATGGTAAAACGGTGAGCTTTGGAACAAAATCTTTCAAAACTCCAGCTGTTTCAGAGCTTTGGGGTGTTCGCGTGACTACGAAAGATGCATCTTTAGTAGCGAACGGTGCAGACAATACAGTTGTTACGTTTGAACTTGTAAGCAAGGGAACAAATGAAGTCGATGCGAAAGCAGATAATATTGTATTAGATTTAAATACAACATACGGAACGTTGTCACAAAAACGTGTAACGATTCAAAATGGTAAAGCAACTGTCATTTTGACATCCGAATTTAGTGCGAAAGATATTGTTGCAAAAATCGATGCTCAAATCATAGAAGCTTCAGGAGACTACAAGGACTTAATTGGTAAAGTGTTCGGAAGTGGGGTTGTTACATTTAAACCAGCTGCTAGCGGTGTAGTTGAAACAATTACTCTTGTTGGTGGTGAGTCAAACCAAGCTGATCGTGTTACTGTATTCTTTGACAAAACACCAACTGAACAACAATTAAAAGATAGCAATTTTGTTGTAAAGCAGGGAAGCAAAGAGGTGACGCCTCTTGGGTTTAAACTAGTTAAAGACAATCCAAAAGCTGTGGAACTTATTCTTAAAAAAGATGATTATTTAACAGATAACAAAGAAGTCACTGTCGTCGCAAATGTTCCAAATGCTATTGGGAAGTTATCAACATCTTCAACAACTTTCATACTGACAGATGCACGTCCAGCTGAAGTGACATCTGTTCAGGTAGAAGGATTGAACACGATTAAGGTTGTATTCTCTGAGGCAGTTGACTCTGCTCACTTTGTAATTGATGGTCGATTTGTAGAAGGGAAAGATTTCAAAGTTACTTATGGGGACTTTGATGCCAAAACACGTAAAGATGAGCGTCATATCGTTACAATTGAGTTAAATGATAATTTCAAAGAAAATGAGAAAGCAAAAGTAGGCTACTTTACACCGGGGCAACATTCTTTACAAGTGTCTTCAGTAAAAGATTTTGCTGCGTTAACGGATGTTAAAAATATTGGTACGACACAAAACTTGACATTCCATGTGATTGAAGATACGACAAAACCGACTGCAGAGGTGAAAGTAGAGTCACCTGAGCAATTCCGAATTACATTTGATAAGATTTTGAAAGAAGCGGATTTATTATCTACAGGTAAATTCCAATTAGAATTTTATAACGAAGATACAAAGAAATACGAAAAAGTCACTCCATCAGTCAAAAACGGACGTTTTCAGGGATGGAAAAACAATCTTTCAGAAATTTTACTTGTGAAACGTGATTCTAACAAACCTTCTTCTTACATTGTAGAATTAAAAGAAGACTGGACAGTAATCTACAATACTCAGGCGACAAAGCTTAACTATTACAATGATAAGTTCCGTATTGTTATTGCAGAAGATGCGGTAACAAATAAAGCAAATGGTGAGAAAAACGCTGAAATCATTCTTGATCTCAATTATGCAGGCTCACCACTTAACCAACCAGATACAGAAAGTCCAAAAATTTTAGATATCGTTCAAAGTGAAACAGACAAAACGACTTTCACTGTAAAAATGAGTGAGCCAGTAAAATTAGGTAATGTACGAGATGATAGTGGTGATACAATCGCACAAGAACAAGGTTCTTTACCTAAAACATTAGTAGATTTCATTGGTAAAGATGAAAAAGGAAAGTTAGTTACTATTAGTGGGGAAGTTGTGGGATATGCAGACTCTAGTGATATGTCGTTTAACGTGAAGGCTTCTCTGCAAGACTTAGTCAATAAAGGATACGATGAAAATTGGACAGTTGTTGTTAAATCGATCTCTGATGACGTAGGAAATACTGCACCTTCCCTAACAAAAGAATTTAAAGTTCCTAAAACTTCTGTAAGTCAAATCTTTAAAGTCCAAGAAGTTAAAGGCGATCTTGCAGACTCTACAAAGGATGTTGTGAAAATTACGTTTACTTCGGGTGTTCAATACCGTGGTGGAGTATATGATGCAACAAATCCAGCTCAATATACGTTGAACGGTAAGAACCTACCGATAGGAACAAAGATTGAAGTACAAGATAGCGATAACAATGTTGAAAATGGATACGAAATGGTAGTTATCACACTTCCAGATAATACGTTATTAGAGAAATCTAACACAATTACTGTGAACAGAAACTTACAATCTGCACAAGGATCTGTGTTGCAAGGCGATTACGAGTTTGTGTTTAGTGTAGTAAACGCTACACTCAAAAGTGCAAAAGCTACTTATAAAGACGGTGACCAGTCAGGTACTGTAGAAGCCCAAATTAAGGATGGAAAAGAAGTTTCTGTTGATGTATCAAGTTTAGGTGATTCTGTATTGTTTACGGGTGTAGAGATTACGGCTGAGGATGCTAAAAAATTGACATTCTCTATTCCAGGAGTAGAGGGAATAAAAGAAGTAGTGTTTAATAATGGTGTGGCAACAATTTCACCTTCATTAATTGGTGCATCAGGTAATGACATAGCGTTAAGTACATTACGTCAGTTAGGTAGTTCCATTAGCCTCAATGGAACATTATATGACAAAGCAGGTAACACAACGGCTGTGACAATTACAATTAAATTAAAATAATTGTCTAGTCACTCGTTGAAGATTGGTAGAAGCAGAGAGTCACATGGCTCTCTGTTTCTTTTTTGCAAAAAGCTTTTTAGCATCTTGGTTCAATAAATAGCATGATAGGGGGAGATAAGGATGGATGGAATGAAAAAGGTGGGGTGTTTGAAGATGACAAAGTCTGTTATTGAGAGCCGCTTAAGAAATGCGCTTCGTCGTTTGTATTATTATGATCAAGAGTTAATATGTGACGATGTACATGAGCGTTCAATTGCACATTGGTTAGCAGTTCATTTGAGCACGGTGTTTTACGAATGGGATGTTGATGTGGAATATAATCGGGACTGTGGGGATGTGAAGCGAATTTACGATAATGGTGAATCAAGGGGAAAATCTGTATTCCCCGATATTATTGTTCATAAGCGTGGAACAGAAGAAAATTTGCTTGTGATAGAGATAAAAAAATGGTTTTCTTCTTCTTCTCGTTCTGATGCGAGTGATTTAGAGAAAATTAGAGCGTATTTGGTTTCGCCTACCCTTCAATATCGTTACGGGGCATTTGTAAAGATTGGACAGTCATTAGAAGATGTTCGCTTCGTTGTTTGGACAAAAAACGATCATATCGATGATTTATCATGTCTATTTCAATCAACTGGCGAAGGTGTACATACGTAATCATGGTGTTGTGTACTTGTCATGCTGAAAGAAAGCTACTGTGTTTATTAGGAATTATAAATTAATTACACTTTCTAATATACTATAATGCTTGGAAATATGGAGAAGACAAAGCAACAAATTCTCGAAGAAATACGCATATCGAAAAATAATCAAGCTCTTATGCGAATCGATTGAACAAACATTAAAAAATCCGTCGATGTGACTGTTTCATATTTACAACGCCGATTCGATGTCATGTTTGATAAAATGATTGAGCATGAAAAGGAAATTTTAAACTTAAAGTCGCGTCTCCCTAATTGACTCCTCATGGGAGCTATTTTTTTATACCTTGGTCATTTACAAATTAAATCCATAAAAAATTCAAAATATTTTATTGAAATCTTCTCCTTTTTTATGTACGATAATGGGTAAGTGGAACTGTTTGTCACCCCCTTACTATACCTCTTTGTGCAAACGGTTTCACTTATTAAACAATTTAAAAAAAGGAGGAAAAGATCGTGGGGAGAAGATGGAGAAAGTATGTTGCCTATTTCTCAATCTTTTTGCTTCTTGCACAGTTGTTTTCATTTAGTGCAATCGTTAGCGCTAATGAAAACGTGCAAAGTCCTGTCGTAAACGGAAATGACGTGACATTCCGTTATGTCGGTACAGGAGAAGAGCAGTCTGTGTTCATAGCCGGATCGTTTAACGACTGGCAAACAGATGGAGACAAAAAGATTGCCTTAACAAAAGAAAGCGACCGTGTTTGGTCTGTAACAAAAACGCTTCCGAACGGAACGTATATGTACAAATTTGTTGTTGATGGAAACTGGATAACAGATCCGTTAAATGCAAACCAGGCAGATGACGGATATGGCGGAAAAAATAGTGTCGTTGTTGTCGGTCAACCTGTTCAACAAGAACGTGTCGTAACACTTGTCGGTAACTTACAAGATGAATTGGGACATACAGGTGAGTGGGATCCAAAAGCAGCGGCAACAACGATGACACATGAAGGAAATGGATTGTATACGTTTACCGGAACACTTCCAGCAGGTACGTATGAATACAAAATTGCCATAAACGGTAGTTGGGATGAAAACTATGGAGCTGGTGGCAGAAATGGAAGCAATATTTCACTTGCGTTAGAAAGAGAAACGGAAGTGACGTTTTATTACCATGATCGTACACATGCGATTGCTGATTCGACATGGTATACACCTATTTCGAAAGAAAAACAACCGCGGTTAGTCGGCACGATTTTGCCTGCGATCGGCTATGAAAAAGAAGTCGATGGTTGGACGCCAGAAACGTCAACAGCATTTCTCGTCGATGATAATTTTGACTCCATTTACACGTTCACTGCACGTGTGCCAAAAGGAACGTATGAATATAAAGTAGTGTTAGGGAATAACTGGAGCGAGAACTATCCACAAGAAAATGCGAAGTTAAACGTACTCGAAGAAACGATGGTAACATTTTTCTTCGATGCGAAAACAAAATCTGTGTATACCGACTACAGCCCAACTGGTTCAGATGGGGCAGTGCAAAAGGATCGTTTAAAACATAATACATGGGATTCGTTATATCGCCAACCGTTTGGTGCCGTGAAAGCAGGAGAGAGTGTCACGCTTCGACTAGCTGCGAAAAAAGGCGATTTAACAAAAGCGAACGTATATGTGAAAAATACAACGACAGGCACAGCGAAGTTATATACAATGAGTAAAGTCGGTGTCATCGGTGACGATGAATATTGGGAAGCGACGTTTACACCAGATGACAAAGGATTGTACGGCTATAAGTTCATCGCGATGGACGGTGCAGCCAAAGCAGAATATGGTGAAGATACGCAAGAAGGTCAATGGGGACGAGCGGTCGATAAAAATGCAGAGTTATTCCAGCTGACTGTGTATGATCCAAACTATAAAACGCCTGATTGGATGAAACATGCGGTTGTCTATCAAATTTTCCCTGATCGTTTCTTTAACGGTAATCCAAACAATGATTCTGCAAAAAAAAATGCACGAGGAAGTGAACCAATCGAACATCGTGAGTGGTCACAACTTCCTGACAATCCGCGTATGAAAGGTACTCCAGGATATGATGGGGATGGCATTTGGTCGAACGACTTTTTCGGTGGCGATATTGTCGGGGTTGAACAAAAACTTGATTACTTACAATCGCTTGGTGTAAATACGATATATTTAAATCCAATTGCACATGCACCGTCAAACCATAAATACGATGCCCATGATTATAAAGAAATTGATCCAATGTTTGGAACGCCTGAAGAATTTCAATCATTTGTGCAAGCGGTTGCATCTCGTGGCATGCACCTCATTTTAGACGGTGTGTTTAATCACGTGTCGGATGATTCCATTTATTTTGACCGATATGGAACGTATCCAACGGTCGGGGCTTACGAATATTGGTCCGCTGTGTATGACTTAATGAACGAAAAAGGGTTATCAGAACAAGAAGCGCGTGCTCAAGTCGAGCAAAAATTTAAAAATGAAGGGCAACAATTTAGCCCGTATGGTTTCCACCTATGGTTCAATATTGAAAACGAAAAGGTGAACGGCGTATACAAATATCAATCGTGGTGGGGATTTGATAGTTTGCCAGAGTTTAAATCGGTTCTTGGAAACAAAGTGCCATACGCAAGTGAGTTAAACAACGAACAACTTGCCAACTATATTTTTTATGAAAACGACTCGGTTGCAAAAAGTTGGATTACACGTGGAGCTTCAGGCTGGCGTTTAGATGTTGCGAATGAAGTCGATACAGAGTTTTGGCGTGAGTTTCGTAAAGAATTGTTGCAAGGTGACTATGATCGTGGTCTAACGCTTAAAAATGGGGAGCAGCCGTTAATTCTCGGTGAAATTTGGGATGATGCGTCAAAATACTTCCTAGGTGATCAATACGATTCAGTGATGAACTACCGTTTTCGTGGAGCCGTGTTAGACTTTTTACGAAACGGGAAAGCGGAAGATATTGATGCCCGATTAACAGCCATTCGTGAAGATTATCCGAAAGAAGCATTTTATGCGCTCATGAACTTAATTGGTTCACACGATACAGCGCGTGCCGTTTTCTTACTTGGAAATGGAACGGATTCGTATGAACGTGCAGAGCTTGACCCGAATTATAATGAAGAACTTGGCAAAAAACGATTGAAACTCGCTGCCATTTTACAAATGGGCTATCCAGGAGCACCGACAATTTATTATGGTGATGAAGCGGGAGTGACAGGCTCAAAAGATCCGGATGATCGCCGTACGTATCCGTGGGGAAGTGAAGATGGGCAATTAATTGCACATTATCAAAAAGTAGGAGAAATTCGCACAACGCATCAAGATGTACTAGCAAAAGGGACAATTGAGACGGTATATGCGAAAGGAGACGTATACGTCTTTGCGCGTCAATATGAAAAAGATGTCGCATTGATTGCGATTAACCGTGGCAATAGCGCGCAAACGGTTGAATTGGATGTCGCTTCACTTATTCCAAACGAAACGACGCTCGCAGATGCATTGCATCATTCGTATGACGTGACAGTAACAAACGGAAAAGTAACGTTACAAGTTCCAGCAATGGACGGTCGCATGTTATTTGGAGAAGTCACTGTTCATCTACCGAATGAAGTAACGAGCGTGCAAGCGACGCCGGGGGTTGGTCAAGTGACGTTAGCGTGGGAAGGCGATGCTTCAGCGTATCGCATTTATCAATCCACATTAAAAGGTGCAGGCTATACGCTTGTGAAAGAAACGAATGAAAAGACGGTTGTTATTGATCACTTGAAAAACGGTACGGCATATTATTTTGCGATTACAGCCTTAGATGAAAATGGAAATGAATCGGCAAAGGTAGAAACAAATCGCGTTGTACCACATTATCGATTAACAGAAGAGAACGTTGCTTTACTTTCCGAAGTGAACGATGGTCTGCTCGATTTAGCTATGCCAATGACGGTGGAAGCAAAAGCGCAAATTACTGATGTAACGAAACATGGGCTAGCTGATGGTCTTCAAGCTGTTTTACAAGTGAAAAAGCCGAATAGTGACAAGTGGGAAGACGTACAAGCGGTGTATGATCGTCAAGATAGTGAAGCAAACGTATTCCGTGCGTCGTTTATTCCTTTACAAGCAGGAACATATACGTATCGTTACGGTTTTACAACAAACCTTGGCGGCGATTGGGTGTATACAAGTGAACGAACATTTACGCTCACAGCAAATACTGAAGATACGCAACCACCAGCAGAACATATTCAACTCGTTCAGCCGGAAGTAGAATCTGGTCAAGTGAATTTAACATGGTCGTTCGTTGACCGTGATGACAATGATGCATATATGGTTGTCATTGAGCGTGATGGTCAAATCGTTCATACAACAACGGATATCGGCACATCATTTACGGATTATGATGTAGAGAACGGAAAAACATATACGTATGTCGTAAAGTTGTATGACCGTGCTGGAAACTTTGTCGCATCAAATGACGTCCAAATTACACCAAACATCGTGATGGTTCAAGTAACGTTTAAAGTGAAAGCGCCAAGCTATACGCCGTTAGATACGCGCATTACGATTCCAAATAGTATCAACGGTTGGAATACAGGTGCATGGGAAATGACGCGTGGTGGAGCGGTCACACCTGATTGGGAGTTTACGACAGAACTTCAAGAAGGAGAAACAATTATTTACAAATACGTAAAAGGCAGCTCGTGGGATCAAGAAGGGCTAGCTGATCATACGCGTGACGATCAAACAGATGATGACGTCAGCTATTACGGATATGGTGCGATTGGTACAGATTTAAAAGTCACTGTGCACAATCAAGGCAATAACAAAATGGTCATTCAAGATTACATTTTACGTTGGATTGATATGCCTGTTGTTGTTGAAGATGTCATCAAAGAAGGTGATCGTGTCACTATAAAAGGAAATGCGATTAAAGATGGTGTGCTAACCATTAATAAAGAACGTGTAACGATTCAAGACGACATGTCATTTACGTACACGTTCACACCAGCAACAAGCCAAAAAGAAGTAGCGATCCACATTGAACCATCTGAAAGAAGCAAATCCGAAATTTTCAAAAATGACGGTGGTGCCATTGCGAAAAACACGAAAAATTATGTATTAAATATCGACACAAAACAATTACGTGAAGGAGTATTACAAGAAGAAACCACACCAGGCAGTGGTACAACACCAGGCAGTGGCACAACACCAGGTAGTGGTACAACACCGGGCAGTGGTACAACACCGGGCAGTGGCACAACACCAGGCAGTGGCACAACACCAGATAGCGGAACAACGCCAGTGAAAGGCGAGAACGGCACGATTGTTTTACAGCCGAAAGTAGAAGCGAAAGAAAAAGACGGCAAAGTAGCGGAAAAAGTTGCTACCGTCTCGTCGAACGATGTTGCAACGATTGTCAATGAACTTTCAAATGAAAAGAAACAAGTTGTCATTTCAACAGGTTCGCTCGTTAAAGATGTAGCAACAAAAGTAGACGTACCTGCGGCGTTGTTTGTTCAAGCAGCCGATAAACAATCCGATGCGGTGATTGTTAGTATGAGTGAACAAGCTGTGTATAAATTGCCGGTAAAAGAAGTGAAGCAAGCAGTAGATCAAGTGGCTAAACAGCTTGGAGCAACGGTAGATCAAGTGAGCATTTCCATCGAAATGAAAGTAAAAGACGCTCCACAGTTACGTGTGAAAGTGTTGTCTGATGCGATCGAGTTTCACGTCGTTGCGAAGGCAAATGGAAAAGAACAAGCTATTGATCGCTTTACTCAATATGTCGAACGCGAAATCGTATTAAAGCAGTCGGTTAACGCAAGCCGTTCCATTGTAGTGCGCGTAAACGATGATCGTTCGCTTACTCCAGTACCGACAACATTTGTTGGAAACAAAGCGGTGGTGAAATCGCTGACGAATTCGACATATGTCGTCGTTGAAGGAACACATACATTTAGCGATATCGATCGACATTGGTCAAAAGGATATATCGAAACGTTGGCAGCTAAACAGCTTGTGAAAGGTATGACGGAAACAGCATACCGACCAACTGAGCATATGACACGCGCGCAATTTGCTGTGTTGCTCGTACGCGCATTGGCATTGCCAAATGAAGCATATGATGGTCGATTTGCCGATGTGAAAGGGACAGAATGGTTTAACAAAAATGGGGAATTAGCAGCGGCAGTCAAGTTCGGAATCATTCAAGGAAAAACAGCAAATACGTTTGCGCCGAATGAACCGATTACTCGCGCACAAGCAGCTGTCATGATCGAACGAGCACTAAACCTTTCGTTTATTGGCTACGATGGGGCAACGAAAGACAAAACGAAAAAAGTGACAGATTTTCGCGATGCAAAACAACTGCCAACGTGGGCGAAAGAGTCGATTGAAGCTGTATATCAAGCGGGAATCATGCAAGGACGAGATAATGGAATCTTTGACTTTGCAAGCCATATGACACGTGCGGAAATGGCAAAAGTATTAGGTGAGTTTTTGACAAAAGCAAAGTTGATGTAAATGAAGAAAGACCTCCGTGCGGGAGGTCTTTCTTCATGTCGGAAAATGTCGAATTTTTGTTGAGGAAATAGAAAAAAAAGAATATTATAATATTTTATGTATTTTATAGTTTTATAAGTTTATTTTTCCAAAAGAGAAGGGAGAGGAAAAAGTGAAGTGGAAAAAGCCTTTTAGTGTTATGACGACAACGGTGTTAATGGCAAGTATGTTCGCTGGAAGTGCTTGGGCGAGTGAATCGTCCAGTTCACCGACATCCGTTGTCTCGTCTTCTAGTAAATTGCAACGAGAACTTGTGCAAAAAAAGCTAGAAAAACAATTAAAAAAACTTCCGCAAAAAGTAGAGTGGAAAGAAACAGACCATGTACGTGTTGTTGTTGAGGTGGAAGGAAAAACGCCACTACAATATGCAACAGAGCAAGGCAAGTTGTATAAAGATCTATCAGAACAAACGCGAGAGCAACTTGAAAAACAAGCAGAACAAAAACAAAAAGAAGCGTTGCAACAAATTCAACAATCTGGTGTTGATGTAGATGTCGAACAATCGTTTACAACGGTTGTAAACGGATTTAGTACAGAAGTGCAATATGGTGATATTGAAAAAATTCAAAGTTTACCATCGGTCAAAGCTGTTCATCTTGTCAACGCATATGAGCGACCACAACCGATGCCAAATATGAAAACAAGTCATCAGTTTATTCAGTCACAAGCAACGTGGGCAGACGCACACCTACGTGGCGAAGGTACTGTCATTGCGATTATTGACACAGGTATTGATCCATCCCACCAAGATATGAAATTAAGTGAAACAACGGAAGAAGCATTAACAAAAGATGAAGTTGAACAAATTGCTAGTGAACATCACCTCCCAGGAAAATACTTCACAGAAAAAGTACCGTACGGATACAACTACTTCGATAAAACAGATGAAATTCGTGATCTTGGTCCGGCAGCTTCTATGCACGGTATGCACGTAGCTGGCACAGCTGCGGCAAACGGTCAAATTTCTGGTGTCGCCCCAGAAGCGCAAGTGCTAGCGATGAAAGTGTTTAGCAACGATCCGATGTATGCATATACATATGATGATGTATATGTAGCGGCAATTGACGATGCGATTAAATTAGGTGCAGACGTTATTAACATGAGCTTAGGAAGCGCAGCCGCATTTTATAATGAACAAGATATGGCGAGCGAAGCGATTGCACGCGCAACAGAGAATGGTATTGTCGTATCAGTATCAGCAGGCAACTCAGGTCATTTCGCTTACGGATTTGGAAATCCGCTTGCTAAAAACCCTGATATCGGAACAGTTGGTGCTCCGGGGTTAGCAGCAAATGCTCTTCAAGTTGCCGCTACAGGCAATGAGAGATATTTATATGAGACGTTCGTGAATGTCGATAATGTTCAGGTTGTAGGTTATGGGGCAGATAACTGGGTGGAAGTATTTGGCGATGAACCAGTTGAGTTAGTATCCCTTGGTGGTGCATACGGTTTTGCAGAAGATTATGAAGGAATTGATGTAAAAGGAAAAGTTGTCCTCGTTCGACGTGGTGCAATTTCTTTCTATGAAAAAACGATGAATGCTAAGGAAGCCGGAGCCATTGGAATTATTGTTTACAATAATGGCAACCCGAACTTTTATAAAGATCAAGGTGGATGGGATCTCATTCCATTTATGAAAATCCAAACAAAAGATGGGCAGGGGCTCGAACAGCTTATTGCTGGAGCTGGTGGTTCGATTGCCATGACGGTCGAGACGAAAAGTAAAACAGAAGATCCAAAAATGGGTCGGATGACAGACTTTACATCATGGGGAACAACGCCAAGTTTACAGTTGAAGCCTGAAATTTCTGCGCCAGGTGGAAACATTTATTCAACGCTTCAAAATAATAAATATGGATATATGAGTGGAACATCTATGGCAGCGCCACATGTGGCAGGTGGTGCAGCACTTGTAATGCAACACTTAAAAGAACAATTTCCGAATATGGGAACAAAAGAGCGGGCAAAACTAGCTAAAATTTTACTAATGAATACAGCAAATATCATTACTGATCAAGAAGGTTACCCATTCTCGCCACGCCGTCAAGGGGCTGGAATGATGCAAACGTATGCAGCGGTCACAACGCCAGTATATGTCGTCAATACAACAACAGGTGAGGCGAAAGTAGAGCTTGGTGATTTTACTGAAAAGTCGATTAAAATGACGTTTACGGCATACAACATGTCAAATGAAGATGTCACATACGACGTGAAGGCGAATGTGTTAACGGATCTTGTGAATGGAAAATATAACGCTTTAGCTGCACGCCATATAGAAGGTGCGGTCATTACAAAAGAAGTTGATCGCATTACAGTGCCAGCGAACGACAAAAAAACGTTTTCTATCAAAATTGATTTATCAAACGCGAAAATACCAACAACTGATGGGGCAAAAGAACTTCATGAAAATATTTTTGTCGAGGGCTTCGTCCAGTTGAAAAACGAAAATAAGCCAGATTTAACGATCCCATATGTCGGTTTTTACGGTCATTGGGATGAACTAGATATTTTTGATGGCATTGCTGATCTAGGCGAGTCATCGTTTTATGGATGGTCAACGATGATGGATGAAACGACATCGTTTTTAATGCCAAACGAAGAAGGAAAGTATGCATTCTCGCCAAATGGCGATGGCTTTATGGATTACATTCAGCCACTGCCAACATTTTTACGCAATGCAAAAGAAGTGCAGTATAACATTGTTAAAGACAATAAACAACTTCGTCGCGTGAAGTCTGAATATAATGTGCGTAAAAACTATTTTGATGGTGGCAGAGGAAGACCGTTTTCTTATATGGATGGTCGTTTATGGGATGGAACAGTAAAATTTCATGTTGTTCCAGATGGGGAATATGCGTATGAGCTGAAAGCAGTCATCGATTATCCAAATGCGCGCTGGCAGTCAAAGAAAATTCCAGTTATTGTCGATACTTTAGCGCCGACTTTATCAGTTGATTATGATGAAAAAACAAATACAATTTCATGGGAAGCCATTGAAAATGGTGCGGGCATCGCTGGCTATGATGTGTTTGTCAACGGTGAATCGATTGCAGGTGAAACGTTGTTGTCAAAAGAAAAAACAAGCGTAGAACTTCCACAAGTGTACACGAACGCAGAAGTGACTGTAGCTGCGATTGACTACGCTGGAAATGTCAGTTTTGCTTCAACGGTCGTAGCCGATGAAGAGGCGCCAGTCATTTCGCTATTCTCACCGGAACCACTTAGCGCGTATGGTTCAAAAGATGTACACGTATTTGGATCTATTAGTGATGTGTCAAACGTTGAAGTTACTGTGAATGGAGAGAAAGTGAAAGTAAGTAACGACCCAATGATCGGAAAATATTTCTCTACAGTTGTGTCATTTGAAAGTGACGGTGTGAAAGATATTCAAGTGACTGCAACGGATGAAAAAGGTCAATCGATTACAATTAATCGCACAGTTTTTGTCGATTCTACACCGGGGGAAATTGAATTTGTAGAACGTGTGCCGAAGTATGTGACTCATGATGTGGACAAGTTTAACTTGCAAGTAAAATTAAAAGATAATTACCGTCATATGCAATTTTATGTCGATGATGACTTTGCTTATGGGGTAGATTTTGAAAGCCCATTTGTCATGAAAGATTATGAACATACGTATACGCAAGAGTTACAGTTAGAAGAAGGGCTCAATACATTCGTGCTCACATTAAAAGATCTCGGTGGTCATGTGACACAAAAAGTTGTATCGATTTATCGTTTAGCGGAAGGAGAACAGCCACCAAACGTAGAGATTACAAACACATATGTACAGCCAAATCAATTTGTGAGCGCAAATCGTCCGACTTGGATAGGTGCGTATGCAACCGAAGAAGTGACATGGAAAGTAAAAGTGAAAAATCCAATGGGTGAAGAGCAACAACTTCCAGAACAAGTTGGGCAACAGTACTTTTACTCTTATCGAGTGGCACAAGATGCGATGAACGGCACATATACTGTGACGTTTGAGGCGTACGATGCAGAAGGTAAGCTCGTTGATTCAGAAGTCCATACATTCGTTGTGTACAATTACGAAACGTTAATTGAATCGGTAAAAGTATTAAATGAAAACGGTGAAGAACAAACATCATTTAATCAATCTAGTTTTGCTTACGTCATGGCCCGTGTTCAAAACTTAGAGTATGCGCCAGTCAAGCCGCTCGTTATTTTACAAGTGCTTGATGCAAATCGCCGAGTTGTTGGACGTGCTTTCTTAACGATCGACCAACTTGATCCACAACGAACAAATGGTCTTGGTATGCAATTGCCGCTTTCATCCCTTGCGAAAGGCACGTATACAGTAGAAGCATTCGTTTGGTCAGGATGGGATCAAAAAGCAATCGCTGAAGCGAACAAAGATCAAGTTCGATTCCAAGTAGAATAAAGGAGGGGGCTTCCCCTCCTTACTAAAAAAGGAGGAATGTCGCAGTGAGGAAAGCGTTATATACGCTACTAGCCATGTTGCTTATTTTTTCATCTTTTGCTCCTTCTATTGCTGTATATGCGCAAGAGGAGAAGAAAACGATTCAAATCGAATTGCCAGATGGATATGAACCTACAGGAGAGGCACGTGGCTGGTTAGTAGGTTACAAAGAGCGAGATACTTATTATTCTTTTTGGGAATGGCTAAATGGCGAGCGTGACCAAGCGAATTTAGTTATTCCCGTTGACAAACTAAAACCAGATTTAACGTATGAACTGAGTTTCTCTATCGATATGAAAAACGAACAAAACGAGTATGCCGTATATGCAGATACAAGAAAATTGACATATGAACAACTAAAGACATTAATCAATGGAGAAACGTTACCTTTGTCGACTGACCTCGTTCCAGTCGAAGTGACAGAAGAAGACACCCCGATTACTAAAGAGGCTTCGGCTGAGTATTATTTATCAACAACACATAGCGATTTTACAGTTTATGCATATGATATAAAAAGAAAAATATTTGTTCGTCCACAAAAGATGACTGTGAGTTATCGGGGATTTGACGATGAAAATAATGGTTATGTTGTATACAAACAATTTGACGTGAATCAAGAAAACCATATGTTATCATTTATAGATTCATTTAGTAATCTTTCGAAGGTTGAAGTAAATGGTGACAAAAAAATAAGATCTTTTATTGTTTGGAGAGAAAAGCAACGTAGTGGTTCTTATGTTGGATTGTGGGACAATTATGTTTCCAGCTTATATGTTACGCCAGGAAATTATAGGATAAGTTTTGAGTTTGTTGATGAACAAGGTTGGATATACAATATGGAATCTATTCAACAAGATTTTTCAGCGGCTCGAACGTTATCTTTAGGTGAAAATGTAACTACTGAGAAATCGGATATTTATTATTCCAAAAATTCTGAGGGGTATGATATTTTTATCCATACCACCCTTCATCAAGGAGATTTCAAGTTAAGAAGTGTTAACAAGATGATTAATGGACGATATGATGAAAGTATTAAACCGTCCATTCGTATCGTCGATGAGAAAGGGAATAACGTTGCTTATGAAGAAAAATATGTCATGGTAGATTATACTAGATTGCAAACTGCTAACTTACCAAATGGCACATATATATTATATTACGAACTTACACTTCCAGATGGAAATTATGTGTACTGGAAAAAGAAGTTTACTATATCAGATGGAACGACACAACCTGTTCCAGAAAAAGAAGTTCATATTCAAACCGATCAAACGATATATTCACCGAATAGTGAAGTGAAGTTTAACGGTTACGTACGTAAAAAAGGTCAAGCTGGTTACGGGATGAAGCCGACGTTAAAAGTCACATCTCCAACAAATGATGTTGTATATACGTATCAATGGAACGATGCAGATATTCAACCCAATGGTTCGATCACTACATCGTTTACATTAAATCAAGCAGTTACGGGTGTATATCAAGTTGAATTAGTGACAGGAACAGGTGAAAAAGCATATACGTCGTTTACTGTTTCTGAAAATATAGCACCAATCATCGTTTACCCAAAAGATGGGTCAATGGTTGGTGGTAGTAATAAAGTGTATGTTCAAGGATACGCCAAGGCAAATGTCGATTTAACTGTGGAGGCGAAACAAGGAGAAACAGTTATTACATCTACAAAAACGAAATCGAATGCAACAGGTCATTTTTCTACTGAACTAGTACTTGCAGATGGAACGTATTCTTTAATTGTATCAGACGGTGAACACTCATCTAAACCTGTGACAGTTACAGTTGATACGACACCGCCAGCAAAGCCTGAAGTGATGATCAAAGAAGAAAATAACGAACTCGTTGTAAGTTGGAATGAAGATAAAGACGTTGCTTACTATAATGTCTTGCTTCAAGTGAATGGTGGGGAGTGGCAAACACTTCAGTCCGGCTTGAATAGTCAAGAGTATCGCCATTCGCCTGTGTTGCCAAATACGACATATCGTTTTAAAGTTGTTGCAGTTGACCAAATAGGGAATAGTAGCGAAGCGATCGCAGAATGGAAAACGGAAGAATTTGCAGCAACGACATTGCAAGTTCATACAGAACAAGGCTATTTAAAAATTGGTAAGAATATTCATATCGAATTATACGGCTCATATAAAGAAGGTTACAAAGCAACAGCGGTTATATATTATGACGGGAAACAAAAAGAAGTTGATTTAACGTACAATGCGGAACGAAAAGCATACGTTGGAGTGTTCCCAATTGAACAAGGCATGAAGTTCGTTGATAAAGTTGTGGCGTTTATTACAGACGGAAAAGGACAAAAAACGAACGGATTAACAGAGTACGTTGGAAAGTACGTTGGTGCAATTGTTGAAGGAGATGTGCGTATAAACGGTGAGCCATTAACAAAGGGAAAAGTACAAATTGGAGCATACACGACGTCTATTCAATCCGATGGTACGTTCACACTTGAAGGATTGCCAGAGGGATTTTATAGTATCGATATTTATGATGGGAAAGAATGGAACTACGCTGTTTCAACGATTCAATTATATTACGGACAAAAAGAGCAAATAACCATTCACTTACCACAAGAAGTGCGCATTCATTTTGTTGATCAAAATGGAAAGGTCGTATCTGATCGCTTATATGTTGACATGTATAACGATCGCGCATGGATTAGCGGATACATTAATCAAAAAGGGCAGTTCGTTTCTTGGGATGATCGTGCATTAAAACGCGTACCAGCTGGAGAGTATAAATTGGTCGTGCACGGAAATGGGTTGTACGAAACGTTGAAAACAAAGGTCATGATTCATCCAGAAAAAAATTATGCAAAAGAACCGATTGTACTCACATTAAACAAAAAAGATATTGAAGTCGTTGATGTAAAGCTAACGTTTAAAGATAGAGACGGAAATGTCATTAAAGAACCGAATGCGTATTTTTATTTATACCAATATGACGTATATCGCACATCGAATTACGATTTTGGTTTTTACCATTCGACATACCCAGTTACATATAACGAAGATGGAAGTGTAACAATTCCAAATGTCGTTGTTGCAGATGGCTATTTACTATATACAAGTGTACCTGGGTATATTGCGAAAGAACAAAAAGTAGATATTACAAAAAATCAGCATGATATGACAATTACGCTGGATAGAGCGCTTACAGTGAAAGGAAAAATTGCTGATTACGACAAAATGACAAACGTGTATATGTATGCATATACGGATAGCAGTTATGGCTACGCGTCGTTTGCAGAGGATGGTACATTTACAATTAAAGGTTTGTCTTCAAATGAAAAAATCACATATGTCGTCTCAGCAACCGATTATGTCGAAAAGAGGGCGACTGTTGATGGAGCGAATGATGGTGAAATACTGGATCTTGGTATCATTACGTTAGAAAAAGCGAAGTATATCGATGGACGTGTGTACGAAGGAGCCAAGCCACTCAAACATGTGTATGTATATGCATACAATACAGATGGACAATATGCAGGTTGGGCACGTACCGATAAAGATGGTTATTTTAAAATCCGTGGCTTACAACCAGGCACGTACAAACTTGAAGCATGGTATAACGGAAAGACGATTAAACAAGAAGTTGATGTCCAACAGTCACAAACCGTCACGTTTACATTTACAAAAGGAACAGGAAGCTTTGTAGGTGAAGGAAATCGCTTCGTTGCGTCTGCTGACACGATCGTACCAGGCAAAACAATTGATTATAAGCTAACGTATCGAAATAACGGTACTGCAGATGAAGAGAACGTTCCTGTGAAGATTACTTTGCCAGAATATGTTGAGCTTGTCAGTAACTCATTTGTTGTAAACGGACAACAAGAGACGTTAACGGACAGCAAAGTGATCATTCCTAAAGTAAAAGCTGGTGAATCAGGATCTATTACTTTCCAAGTAAAAGTGAAAGACAATGCGGATGATTTCGTTCGTGCTATCGCAAAAGTTGGAAATGGAGATGAATTATCAGCGACAACGAGTGTCTTGTTTGTTACGTTACAAGCACCAGCACAAACAGCAGACAAACAAATCAAAGTATACGGAAAAGCAAAGCCAAACGCAGTCGTTGAAGTATATGCAGATGGGAAAAAACTAATCGAAACAAAAGTAGAAGGCCGTTGGTGGTTCGCGACTGTGAATTTACCGATCACGAAAGAAAAAGAAACGTTCCAGTTATATGCGGTTGTAAAAGAGAATGGTCAGCAGCACATGTCTGGCGTTTCCACTGTTCAATACGATGCATCTGTTCCAAAAGTGGAAAAGGCAGAAGTATTTGCAGGATGGAACGGAACGGTATCGCTTAATCCTTATACGGGCGTCGCTTCGTTTGCGATTGTTGAAGGGACACCGTTAGATACGAAAATTGTATTTAGTGATGAAGTCGATGAAGCATGGATTGAGTTTTTAGGTGAACAGTACAAAATGGAAAAAGGAAATGACGGTAGAACGTTCACGTTTAGCGGCTCAAAACTAGGTTTTTGGAGCTCATACGGTGAACAAATGTTACAGCTCATTTTTAAAGTCAAGGGGCAAGAAATCCGTCTCCCACTAATGCAAATTATTGTGCTTATTGACCCATCAGGCTATGTGTTTGAAGGTAGCATGGACAACCGTTTAGAAGGTGTAATAGCGGAAGTTCAACAGCTACAAGGTGATGAGTGGGTGAAATGGAATGCCGAACTTTACGGTCAGGTGAACCCGCAAGTGACAGATGAAAATGGACGATATGGTTGGGATGTCATCAATGGTAAATGGCGTGTTGTTTTCTCAAAAGAAGGTTATGAGACGTATACGTCGCGCATTGTGAACGTTCCGCCAGCAGAAACACAATTGAACGTGCCACTTGTTCGTCAAAGCAATCCGCGCGTCGAAACAGCAACACCTGCGACGAATGCGGAAAATGTAGACACGAATGCACATATACGTGTCACATTTGATCGCCTAATGGACAAAGCGTCTATTGAACAATATGTGAGCGTATATGAAGTGAACAACGGACAAAAAACAAAAGTATCCGGTACGTTCACATATGAACGCATTTTCAACGGATATAAGTCTGATGAAAGCAAAAAAGATGGTAGTTTACTAGATAGCAAAGGTGAAAGTGGTTGGTTTATTGAAGATGGAACGAAAAAACTCGTTCAATCATTTACATTTAAACCAAATGTACCACTCAAACATAGTACGACATATGAAGTGGTCATCGGTTCACAAGTAAAAGATTATGCTGGGAAGTCGATGACTGATTACACGTATACCTTTGTAACGAAGCAACAGCTAGCAAATCCGACACCGAGCCCGGGTTCTGGAGGATTACCGAGCCCTGTTCCAACACCCGCACCATCAACAGGTGTTGGTAGAGAGGTGATCGAAAATGGCGAGAAGACGGTTGAATTATCTACAGAACGTGTGTTAGAAATGGCGAAAAACGTTGATACAGTAAACATTGCTGTGGAACGTAAACAAGGAGAACAAAACATTCATACACTTAGTGTACAAGTGGCAAAACAGTTGGCTGAAGCGTTGTTAGCTAGCGGAAAGTCTATGTCGATCGAGATGAACGGAGCTACGATCGCTTTAACAAAAGAAGTGTTGAAATCATTTACGAAAGCTAATGTAAAACTATCTGTGAGTGTAAAAGATGTGAAACAAGAGACAGAGGGCAAAGTCATTGCACCTGTATACGAACTGTCAGTTAAAACGTTGGATGGTCAGCATATACTCGGTGAAGAGTCTATCAAAGTCACATTTAACGTCACATCTACACCTGTTGATGCTCGGAAAGCAGCTGTATATCGCCTTAACGGTCAGTCGTATGAATACGTTGGCGGTGTATACGACAAGTCGAAAAAACAATTTGTTGTTTCACTCCACGCATTCGGCACGTTTGTTTTGTTAGAACAAAGTAAAACGTTTAACGATGTGACAAGCCGATTAGCTTGGGCTAAGGATGAGATTGAAGTCCTTGCTTCTCGCTCAATTATTCAAGGTATGGCAAAAGATCGGTTCGAGCCGAACAAAGCGATCACGCGTGCTCAATTTGCGGTATTGCTTGCACGTGCATTGCAGTTGCCAACTTCCTCATACAAAGGTGTGTTTACAGATGTTTCATCACAGATGGAATGGGCTGCGCCATACATTGAAGCTGCATACCGTGCTGGCATTGTGCAAGGAAGTAATGGAGCCTTTAAACCGAATGATGTCATTACACGTGAACAAATGGCAGCGATGCTTGTTCGTGCACTTGCGTACAAAAATCAACACGCAAAAGGCAATGGGCCGATCACGTTTGCTGATGAATCTGCGATCGCACCGTATGCACGTGAGCATGTTCAATTAGCCGCATCTTTACAATTAATTCGTGGTACGGTTGTCAACGGCAAGCTAGTATTTAGACCAAAAGCAAATGCAACACGTGCAGAATCAGCTGTTATGTTGTATCGCTTACTTCAACAAACAGGAGAGTTTTAAATGAACGAAGAATGGCTTCTGTCGAACAGACAGCAAGCCATTCTTCTATGCTATAATTAAGGGAGGATTTATGGATGAAAAAAGCAATAGCAACTTTATTATGTTTGTTGCTCATTTTTTCTTCTTTTCCTGCATGGGCGGCAGGGGTTACTGTATCAACAGATAAATCTGCTTATGTACGCGGGGAGAAAGTAAATATTGTTGGAAATGTACAAGGAAGAGGGACGAAGCCGACATTAACTGTGCGAGGTCCTAACCAATCGGTTGAATACACATATCAGTGGAACGATAGTGAAATTAGTGCTGATGGTGCTGTACAGACGTTTTTTACATTAAGAGATCATGCAGCGTATGGTACATATACTGTCATTTTAAAAGCAAGTAGCGGGGAAGCGACAACAACATTTGCCGTTGAAGAACCGAAAAAAGAAAAAGTAATTGAATTGACTGCAGAATTAAACGCTTCTTCTTATGTGGAAGGGGACACAGTTACTGTTTCCGGCATAGTAAAAGAAGATGGAAAAGCACTAAGTACAAGTGTGCAAGTGACATGGACGAAAAACGGAACAACATTAAAGCAAGAAAATGTTTTTTCAAATAATAATGGTCAATATACGCATACATTCCGTGTCATTGAAACAGGTTCTTACATGGTCAAAGTTGATGCGTTAGGGAAATCGGTAGAAAAAAGTTTTTCTGTCTCAGCAGTGCCAACACCGAGTCCGACGCCGTCACCAAGTCCAGCACCGTCACCAAGTCCAGTTCCAACGCCTAAACCGACACCACAACCTGTTCCGTCAAATGGAGAGGAAGTAGATGAGGCGGTACGTCAGCAACTGCAATCATCTGTACCAACTGTGACGGTTCAAGTGGAAAAACAAGCAACTGTTTCTGCAGCAATAGTTGAGGAAATCGTAAAAGCGAATAAGCCGTTAGCTATTCAAGCAAGTGGTGCAACGGTAGCGCTTTCACCAGCTGTTTTACAATCGTTCGATGTGCGTGCAAATGTGACGGTTACAGTCACACCTGTGCAAAAAAGTGAAGCATACCGTGCATATGATTTTTCTATTCAAGTAGATGGGAAAAAATACGATCGCTTATTTAAAAAACCAATCGACATTCGTATGAATGTTGGTAAACAAATAAAAAATGCTGATTATACAGCAGCATATTATTGGAATGAAAACATGAAGCAATGGGAGTATGTTGGTGGGGCATTAAAAGGAGAAGAATGGGTTGTTTCTGTATCTCACTTTTCCACATATGCGGTCATCGAGCAATTCAAAACGTTTGCAGATGTAAAAACTCATTGGGCAAAAATGTATATTGAGTCACTAGCATCGCGAATGGTTCTTAAAGGAATGAAAGAAAATGAATTTGTTCCAAACGGAAGTGTGACACGCGCGGAGTTTGCTGTGTTATTGGCAAGAGCATTACATTTACCAAAGACATCCTATAAAGGAACATTTACAGATGTGAGCGAAAAATTGAAATGGGCAGTTGCTGAAATTGAAGCGGCTAGTGCAGCTGGTATTATTCGTGGAAATGGAGGAAAGTTTGACCCACATGCTCCAATTACACGTGAACAAATGGCAACGATGATCGTACGTGCGATTCAATATAAAGATGAGAAAATTTTAGAAGAAGGAAAAGTGAGAAATGTGTCGTTTGCTGATGTTTCAACCATTGCATCTTATGCTCGTGAGGATGTACAATTGGCTACACAGTTACAGATTATCGACGGAAAAATGCAAAACGGTCAACGAGTTTTCGACCCAAAAGGAAAAGCGACACGAGCGCAAGCCGCAAAAATGTTATATGGAATGCTGCGATTGTTACACAAGTAAAAGGATGTCCAGCTCGGACATCCTTTTTCACCTCACCGTCGAAACTTCAATCCCAAGTGGCAGTGCGGCCCCGCCTGCATGCATCAATTCAAGCGAAAGAACGTCGTGATTCGAAAAGATGGTGTAATCGATATAGGCAGACTGGGTAATCGGTTGAAGCGGTGGGATGAGATAAACGACACCGTTTATTTTGACGACCCCACAGTAAGCGCCGCCGCGTCCGCTAAAACGAAGGCGAATGGTCTTTATTTCTCCTGCTTCATTTTGAATTGGAAGTGATAGACGATATGTTAAGCCGTAATGACCTGGGTTGTGCACCGTTTCGTTCGGATTGCTTAATGCATTGGAAACGGAAAGAAGATGATCCGTTTTTCCGTTTGATATACTGTAAGCAACAGGTTCGCTATCGATCGTATATGTCGGCAATGTCGCTTCTAATGTCGTTCCTTTCCATACGCCGCGCGGATGAGTTGCATACGAATCAAGCGGTGCGAGCGTTGGAGAGATCGTTGAGAAATTAGCGGATGAATTGGTGACGACTGTGCGAATACGATAGTCTGCCATGCCGTTTTCTTGTTGCACAGTAAAGTCATATAAAAAGCCGAGCAGTTGATTGTTTGAGACGTCAAATGCTTGAATGACTGCGCTTGTTCCCGCTTTCACTTTCACTGTTGGGACGGTTGCGAACGATTGACGCAATGCTGCTTCAGCAAGTGGTAATCCGACATCGTAATGCCCCCAACTATTTGGACTTGTCCGATATGTTCCTCTTATATTCGTTACAACAATATCGCTAGATGAAAGGTTGTCAATCATCATTGCAACTGTCGCATGAGTGCCTAAGGCGTTGACGTGCCAACCGAATACGCGATGATCCATCGTTTGAATAGATCCCTGCACGTGATCAATTGCCAACGTTGCTTGTTGATTTGGTACAGAAGCGGGTGTTAACACTTCTGGATTATCGCTCAGTAATAGACGACGGTCGTCAGTCATGTTTGGTGTTGTGACGTGCTGTGGAACAGTGATGGCTGTTTCATTGACGGGCAGTAATGGGCTGCGAAACGTTGTTCGTGGAATAGAGAAAAATAAATCGCTATTGCCGCTACGAGTCATTTGTGCCCCAAAAACAGTCATCACCCACGAAGCTGATACGTACCATTCATCATTCAGTCGAATCGGTGCCAGTGGTGCTACAATCTCTTGGTCATCAACAATAAATTGTTTTTTTCCTGCGAAAATGGTCAGCTGTCCACGAGATAATCGCATAGTTAATGATTCATCCGTTTCGATCCAATCAGCATTTACATCGATAGCTGTTAATAAGTTTTTTAACGGAATGTATGTATATAATCCATCCGTCATCGTGTTGTTTGCAATTTTTGTCTGGTTGACATATACTGCTCCCTTACTTGTTTGTAAAGTTGCCCATGAGATGCGCACATCTTTTCCTGTCCATTGAACGTTAGCATCGAGCGCTTCAGCGACAAAACGAATAGGGACAAACGTGCGCCCTTTGTAAATGATCGGCGGGGCGTCAAGTGTAACGGTTTGCTCATTCATTGTCGCTGTGGACGATTGAACAGTAAGAAAAATAACCTTTTTATTTTTTTGAACGGTCACTTGTTTTGTGTTTGCATTCCAAAAAACATTTGCCCCCATCGTTTGAGCGATCGCTCGAAATGGGACAAGAATGCGATTGTTCACCATAACGGGCGACGCATCTGTTTGTAGTGCTTTTCCATTTGAAATGATTGGGATATGCACAGGTCGAATGCTTGTTGCCTCCGTAGATGTCGCCATCGTTGAAAAACTAATGAGTGCAACGAGTACATAAATCATTTTTTTAAACAAAACTACCACTCCTTCCCAACACATTATACCATATCATTTCCTTTTGTCACGTATTTTGGGATTAAACGTAAAAAAGACGCCCGTTTGGACGTCTTTGTCGTTATTGATTCGCTACTGTAATTCTACCTTCTACCGTTGGAATCGGTTTTTGTGATTGGAAGTAGTTCATGACGACGGTGCTTAATAATTCGCCGCTATCAAATTCTATTTTACTTGCGGCGAACATATCATAGCCGTCGCCGCCTTTGGCGATAAAGTCGTTTGTTGCGACGGTGTATGTTTTCGCTTCATCAAGCGGCTGTCCGTTAATTTGAACGGATGTCACACGTGAGCCAGCTGGTTTCGTCGCATCGAACGTGAAACGAATGCCTGAAACGTGTGGGAAGCCACCGTTTTGTTCAGGATAGAGGCGGACGCCATGTTCAAGCGCTTTTTTCAAATCGGCGCCGCTCATCGATACTTTCACAAGCGTGTTTGCAAATGGTAATGTCGTTAAAATATGATTGCGTGTGACATCCCCTTTTGGAATGGAAGCCCGAATGCCGCCACCGTTTGTTAGGGCAACATCAGTTTGAAGCGTTTGGCGCATCGCATCAGCAATGAGGTTGCCAAGATTTGTTTCTTTTGTGCGTACGTTTGCACGTTCACCGTCTAAGTTGACGTCAATTGTTGCGATCACTTGTTGTAAAGTAGCGTCGATATTGTTTTTGTACGTATCAACGATCGCCCGAACAGTTGTGTCTTCTTGCTTTGTTGCGCTGTCACGATATAAGAAGCCGTTGACGCCAATAAGTTTGCCTTTATAGAATAATAAGTTTGTTTGTCCAAGTGCTTTTCCGTATTCAAATGCTTGGGAGACGTATGCGTATTTAAACTTTTTCGGTGCTTCAATTGTGTCGTGGCTATGACCACCGAGAATGACGTCTACACCAGATACGTTGTTAGCAAGTTTCTCATCTGTTTGTAAACCACCGTGAGATAATACGACGATATGGTCAACCTTTCCTTTTAGCTCGCCTACAAGTTGTTTTAATGTCGCTTCTTCATCTGCGAATGTGATGCCGACAATGCCTGCAGGATTCGTTTTTACAGCTGTATCTGTTGCAGTTAAACCAACGAGAGCAATTTTTTTGTTGCCGACTTGTTTAATCGTATAGGCAGGTAAAAATGGTTGTCCGTTTTTATAAATGTTTCCGCTAACGACTGGGAATTGTACAGCTTGTTTTAACTCAAGCAAACGGTTTTGACCGTAGTTAAAATCGTGGTTGCCTGGAACCATCGCATCGTATTTCATCGCATTCATCAAGTCAACGACAGTTTGCCCGCTATTTAAGTTCACGTATGTCGTGCCGTGGAACGTATCGCCTAAATCGACAAGGAGCGTTTGTTTATTTTTTTGGCGCGCATCTTGGGCAATTTTTGCAATTTTAGCAAAGCCCATTTCACCGTTTTGTGCGTTGGCGATTATGCGTCCGTGCGTGTCGTTTGTATGAATGAATGTAATTTTTTCAATATTTGTTTCGTATCGCTTAAGTATTGCTTTAGTTTGTTCTAATGTGAGCCATTGTTGCGGTCGAATTGTTTTATCACTATATCCTTGAAGTAAACCAAGATGAAGTGATGCAGCAAGTGACTGTTGTGCCCACGGTTTAATAAATTTCTCGTCTTTATACAGTTTAAATACGTTCGTTGCGTAATGATGACGAAGTTGTAATGAACGAATGAGAAAGACATACGCTTGTTCACGTGTTATTTTTTCGTTTGGCGCAAATGTTGTTTCCGTTTTTCCACTTGCGATGCCGAGGCGAATAGCTGCTTCGACGTATGGCGCAAGTTGCGGATCGACGTCTGTAAAGGGAAGTTCTTTCACTTCGCTTTTGACATCGACGCCAAGTGTTGTGATGAGTTGTTGTATAAATTCTCCGCGCGTCACATGCTCGCTTGCTTCCGATGTTTGCGGTTGGAGAACGAAGGCAACAGCAAACATACAAGCAACGATGAGCCATTTTTTCATTTTATACATCTTTTTTCCTCCTCTACTTCATTATGAATCTTCTTCATTATAACAAAATTCTACAAATCTTTTTTACTAAAATATTAAAAAACTATTATTTTTCAGTGAAATTGCTATTTTATTTAGTTGCGATTTTTGTCTATTCATGTCGTGTTTGGCACGATACAATGAAAGTGCATGGGAGGTGATAGGGGTGAGCAGATGGTTATGGATATTATTTATTTTTCTTTTTATTCCACAAGTCGTTTGGGCGAGTGAAAAAGAAGAGTGGATCGTTCAAGTTCAACGGATATCGGACGTTGTATATCTTCAACCGTACGTTGTTGATACGATGGGGACGTTTGTGAAAGTTGCATTAACAGAAGAGGAACAAAAAGCGGTATCACGTTTACCGTTTATTTTGAAGATGGAAAAAAATAAAGCGAAGCGAGCAGCTATTGATGATCCGTTATTTTCGGAACAATGGTCTTTGCCGCTTATTCATTGGTCTATGCCTTCGCTGACATCTGTGAATCGACTAATCGGTAAACAGATGATAGTCGATGGACAAACATACGTGTACGATGGTGAGCCGTTTGACGGCGAACATATTGTCGTCGCGCTTGGGGAAGAGAAATTATCTCGTATTTCTGTCACAGTCGATCATGTGGAAGGGCCATGGCGTATAGAAGTACAAGATGAAAAAGGGGCGACGTTGGGGGAAAATGAAGGAGAGCTTTCACGTTTAGATGTACGAATCCCTCGTTCTTCTTCAACGATTCATCTATACGTGACAGCGCGAAATTGGACAAAAGCCCCACGCATTGTTGAGGTGAAAGGAGTCGACCATGTTCTTGTTGCGGTTGTTGATTCTGGGATCGTGCTGCATGAAGATTTAAGCGATCATGTGTTATATAGTATAAGCGTTGATTACGCGGAAAAGAAGCAATATGCCGATGACACATTTGGACATGGAACGCATGTGACGGGAATTTTAGCTGCGCGCGTCAATAACGGAAAAGGAATTGCGGGGCTCATTGGCGATGCGCCAATCGATATTTTGCCAATCAAAGTGTTAGACCGTTACGGAGTCGGCGGTGATTTTGAAATTGCAAAAGGAGTAAAATATGCACTTGACCAAGGTGCCTCAGTTATTAATTTAAGTTTAGCCGGTCAAGGGGAAACGGAAGTGTTAAAGTCCGTCATTGAAGAAGCGGTGAAAAAAGGTGTACATGTTGTCGCAGCGGCAGGAAATAGTCATATGCCGACGACAAACATTTATCCAGCAAGCTACCCGGGGGTCATTACCGTCTCAGCGATTGATCGACAACAAATGCCGCTTTCTATTTCAAATTATGGTTGGGATGTGGAAGTGAGCGCACCAGGAGATTTTTTAATGAGCACATATTTATCTGGCTATCGTACGATGCGAGGAACATCGATGGCAGCACCGCACGTTTCGGCATTACTTGCGATGTTGCAGGCGATGTATCCAGAAGAAGATGCTATTCAGTTTCGGAAACGTTTATGGAAAACAGCAAAAGATGTGTATTGGCGTGGATATGATATATATACCGGACATGGGGTCATTCAATGGAAAGAAGCGATCACGTTATCCGCTCCATTAGGTATTGACTGGCTAAATTTACAGCCAGGACAGCCAATTGAAAAAAACCGCACATATTTCCTTGGCATCTCCTCCCGTTTTCTTGGAAAGGATGGTCATTTATTTGTCAATGGAAAGCTGGCTCATTCGTTTGTTGTGGACGAGGAGATGATGTCGTTTCGTTTGTTTGACATCGTTAAACAACAAGGAGATGTAGCGGTTGTCATTACCGATGATCAAAAACGGGTCGTCGCCTATGACGTTCATTCTGTTCCCATTCGTCTGACAACGTTTTCTGACGTAAAAAAAACGTATTGGGCGTATGATGCGATCATGCAAGCCCAGCAATTACAGGTTATCCGCGGGCTTCCAGACGGTACGTTCCGCCCAAATGATCCCGTCACACGTCGACAAAGTGTCGTGATGCTTTCCCGCTTATTTCGATGGGAGACACCATCCATCTTGCAGTCTTCCTTTGTTGATGTACCATTAACATCAGTTGATGCACTTGCTGTAGCAACGGCTGCGGAAAAAGGAATTGTGAAAGGAAATGGGGGACGGGCATTTTTACACGAGCAACTGACGCGTGGACAAATGGCTTTACTACTTATGCGTGCGCTTCAGCTCGAGAATGAGCAGATTCGTTCTGTTTATCCGTTTCAAGATGTGAAGCAACAAGATGTGTGGATTGCGGTGCAATTGTTAGCGGAACGAGGATTGATTGCGAAACATGCCTTTTTCCGTCCGAATGATCCGATCACGAGAGCAGAAATGTGTGCCATACTTATCCGCACTTCTTCCCTTATTCGACAAACTTCGACAAAATGATCGTAAAAAAAAAGCCCCGCCATTGGGAAATGGCGGGGAGGCTGACTTAGCAACCAAAACCTTATCGCATAAGTAAGTATAGCCTTTTTATTTAAAAAAATCACTACAAAAATAATAACTTTGTTGTATAAAATTGTCGTTTTGTGTCGTTATTTGTCGAAAAAGATCATGCGACTTGTCGAACAGAAAAATATGCTTTGTCGGGTATAGAAAAGGCTAGGATTGTTTGTTATGCTTAATGGTAGAAAAATGTCGAAAGGGAGAAGAAGATGCTGGGGAAACGTCACGTATATGGTTTGTTGTTCGTTTTTCTTGCTTTTTTTTATGTTCCTTCGTACAGTTGGGCAAATACAGAAGTAAAGCAAGAAGGACGATTTGTTGATGTCGGGGAGAATCATTGGGCAAAAAATGAAATTGATTTTTTAGCAAGTGAGCAAATTATTAACGGTTATCAAGTCGGACAAACAGTGCAGTTTCGTCCAGCGCAAATGGTGACACGAGCAGAAGCAGCAAAAATGATAGTAAGTGCTCTCGGGCAAACAGAATGGCAAGATGGCGCGTTGCCGTTTCAAGACGTTCCACTAAATCATTGGGCGCGCGGTTGGATCGCGCGGGCGGTGCAACTTGGCATTATGGGAGGAGACGGTACGGCAAATTTTCGTCCAAATGATAGTCTTTCACGTGCTGAAATGAGTATCGTTCTCGTCAATGCGTTTTCGCTCCCAAGTAAAGGGGCGGCGGTAGAATCTGCGGCGGTATTTAAAGATACAGCAGGACATTGGGCGTTAGCGCATATTAACCGTTTATATTATCATGGCATCGCAAACGGAAGAGATGGTCAATTTTTTCCGAGAGATGCCATTTCGCGTGCTGAGTTTGCGACATTGTTAGCTCGGACGATTAACGATCAATTTCGCTTGCCGTTACCAGATTTAATTCAACAAGGAAAAACAAATATTCAAGGAACGGTGACGATTTCTACGCTCAATGTTCGACAAACGCCGTCAACGACGGGAACGCTTGTTGGAACATTGCAGAAAGGGCAAGTTGTTGATGTGTACGATATAAACGGATATTGGGCGAAAATTGTTTATAACGGTCAGTTTGCTTACGTTCATAAAACATATTTAAAATTGAGAAATATCGCAGGCTCTCCTGTGAAAGGGCGCATTATCGTCGTCGATGCGGGGCATGGTGGAAAAGATCCTGGTGCAGTTGCTGGTGGAGCGAACGAGAAAACGATCGTGCTTGAAGTAGCAAAATTGTTAAAAGATAAACTTGAAAAAGCAGGTGCAACCATTATTATGACGCGAGAAACGGACGTTTATCCGACGTTGCAAGATCGCGTGAATATCGCGAAAAACAACTACGCGGAAATGTTTGTCAGCATTCATACAAATTCAGCGACAAATACAAGTGCGAAAGGAGCAGAAGTGTATTACGATTCATCGACGAATCCGAACGGAGAGGAAAGTAAAAAATTAGCACAATACATTCAAGCAGAAATTGTTCGCATGGCGAATATGGTTGATCGCGGTGTGAAAAATAGCGGTCTGTATGTGTTGCGCAACAATAGCGTGACAAGCGTGCTCGTTGAACTTGGATTTATTTCAAATGCTGAAGATCGTGCCAAGTTAACGTCGGCAGAGTATCAAAATATATATGCAGAAGCCATTTATCAAGGTATTGTGAAATATTATACATCGCAATAGAGGGGGTGGGAAGGTGAGAAGATGGATTCTCTCCGTTGTTTCTGTTAGCGTGCTTTTACTAGCAGCGTGCGAGCAGAAACATGCGGGGGCAAGCGAAGAACAAGAAATAGCAACAGCGCCATGGACGGAACAACAGTTAACAGATACGGATAGCCGTTTAAATCAAATCGATGAAAAAATGAAGCAACTCGAACAACAGCTAGCAAAAATAAAAACAGCTGCGGAATCGCCACAAGTGTTTAAAGATGTTCCAGTCGGTCACTGGGCGTATGTACCAGTCACCCGTTTATATCGTGAAAATATTGTTGGTGGTGTAGGGAATGGGTTGTTCGCTCCAAACCAAGCGATTACCCGTGCACAGGCTGCTGCGATGCTTGTCAGGGCGTTTCAACTGCCGCTGTCGAACAAGCCATCGATTTTTGCCGATGTACCAAATTCTCATCCGTTTGCCCGTGAAATTATGACAGCTTACGAGGCAGGTTTTGTTGGAGGGTATCCAAACAATCGTTTTGCCCCGCAAGAGTCAATGAAACGTCAACATATGGCGATGATTATTCAACGTGCTTTTCGTTTGCAAGCAACATCTGCTCCGTATGCAGGGTATAAAGATGTTCACGATCGGACACAAGGTGCATTAGAAATTCGCATCATTTCCCAACACGGCATTGCGGAAGGAAGTAACGGTTATTTTTATCCAGAGCAACCAACGACGCGCGCTCATTTTGCAACATTTATGCATCGCGCGATACAAATCAAATAGGCTGTGCACATGCACAGCCTATTTGATTTTTTTCACTTCAATGCCTTTATAATAGTACTTTAAAATTTGATCGTACGTAAATCCTTTTTCTGCCATCGAGCGCGCACCCCATTGGCTCATGCCAAGTCGATGTCCCCATCCATCGCCTGTAAATGTGAACTCAGTCGGAGCGGTTGGATAGTACATCGTCTCGTTTTCTGTACGAATCGAAACATTTCCATTTGTTATGATTGTTTGACCGCTATTTGTTTGAAGCGTGTAACCTGCAATATGATCAACGGATTGTTCGGATCCATCTGCTCGTTTGACTTTTACATTTGCATTTCCTTTGACGTCAAAGGCAATACTTTTTAATGAGACGCCGAAAAATGAACGAAACGCATCAGCAGATGAAACGAAAGAAGGGCGAGCTTGTACGACTCGTTTTTGTCCTGTTGTTGGGTTATACACGATCGCTTCCATTTGTTGAACGCTTCCGACATTTGTTTTTTGCGTTACACGAAGCGACACAACTTGCTCATTTGTTAGTTTAAATCTTGAAGAGACTGTATTCGCTACTACTTTTGCATTCCATCCGTAATGTGGGTTGCTTGCATGGCGATCATACGGATCGGAAACAGAACGAATGTACGGAACGGTGCTACTCCAGACATTTTCGCTATTTTCTGTGTTTCCACCAGAACTGGAGTGAAAATATGCAGAAATCGGTTCGTTTTGATATGTTGCATATACGCCCGCTGTTTCATTAACTGCTGCTGTTGATGCCGCTTGTTCTTTTGATTTTCCTCCGTACACCTGGCTTGCGACGGTCATTTGTAAAAACGATGATCTTTTTAATTGGGCGTACGCATAGCTGCGAGCCGCCACAGCTTGGGCTTTTAACGCCTCTTTATGCCAAGATGATGGCATTTCTCCGGGAACAACCCCTTTTAAATAATCTTCCATATCTAATGTATTAAATAAGTTTGGTGCGGTCGCCCCCGGAGTAATTTCAAAAGAACCGCGATATTTCACAGGTGCTGATGTGCCGTTTGCTTGTTGAATGCTGCCGATTGTGACGTCATGTTGATCGTTTCTTGTCACTTCATCTAATAAAAAGCCACTTGTTGATGTATAAGAAGAACCGTTGATCGTGGCAACAACCGCCCCATTCGTTTGCGAAAATGCTATTGGATTTGTAAACGGAATGACTTGTTTCGTTTTTAAATCAATAAGCTGATAGTTTCCATTCACTGTTGCAAGAAACGTTGCTGTCGGCAATAGTTTTACCTTTACGGGAGTTGGATATGACGCAGCATCAACGGATGTTGGGATAAAAAGAAACAGGCTAAAAGCGACTACGATCCATCGAATGCTTTTCATCATTATTTCGCCGCCTCTAACTGTTGTTTTAGCTTTTCTACTTCTTGTTCGAGTTGCTGAACGCGCTGCTCAAGCTTTGTGATGCGGTCATTTAACGGATTAATTTTTGATAGTACCCATTCGACGCTTGCTAAAACGGGTTCGCTATTTGCTAGCGTTTTTGATGCAGATACGGTCAACATTGCTGCAAGCAACATGATAACGATCGTTCTTTTTTTCACCGATTTTCTCCTCCCTAACTCTATCTATCTCACATTATAACAAATGATTTCAACAAAAAGGACGAAAATGTAACAAAATTCTAGTTTTCTATTTTCCATTTGTCGATTTTAAAATTTATGGTATAATGTCTGATAGGTTTGTGAGAAAAGATGGTAGAAAGTGTTACTTTTTAAACGATAATGGATTGAAAAATCGGGAATGCTAACAAATAGGGAGGTTTCCTATGGTTTATTTCACCTTGTTTCTTTGTTTTGTTGTAGCTGTGTTAATTACGCCTGTTGTCAAATGGTTGGCGTTTCGTGTTGGTGCAACAGACAAGCCAAACCAGCGGAAAGTTCATCAAAAAATTATGCCACGTTTAGGCGGATTAGCGATCTTTATTAGTTTTATCGTCGGTTATTTTGTATTACAACCAGCTAGTCCATATGCGACAGCGATCGTTATTGGTGCGACGATCATCGTATTAACGGGCGTGCTTGATGATATATATGAGCTGTCACCAAAATGGAAGTTGCTCGGTCAAATCATTGCAGCAATTGTTGTGATATACGGTGGCATTCGTATTGATTTCATTAACTTGCCGTTTGGTGGTCATTTGGAATTTGGGTTATTAAGTATTCCGATTACGATGCTTTGGATTATTGGTATTACAAATGCGATTAACTTAATTGACGGCTTAGACGGTTTAGCCGCTGGTGTGTCGTCAATTGCGCTTGTGACGATTGCCGGAATGGCGGCGACGATGGGGAATACGTATGTGTTCGTCTTTGCAATGAGTTTATTATTGCTCGGAAGCACGCTCGGTTTTCTTTTATATAATTTCCATCCTGCCAAAATTTTTATGGGCGATACAGGTGCGTTGTTTTTAGGATACATGATTTCGGTTTTATCGCTTCTCGGCTTTAAAAATGTTACGGTGTTTTCGTTGATTATCCCGATTTTCATTTTAGGGGTACCTATTTCGGACACGCTGTTTGCGATTGTGCGACGCATCGTCAACAAACAGCCGTTATCGGCGCCAGACAAATCGCATTTGCATCACTGCTTGTTGCGTCTTGGCTATAGCCATCGTCAAACGGTGCTCATTATTTACGGTATGGCAGCGATGTTCGGTGTATCTGCTGTTGTGTTATCGAAAGCGACGATGTTTGGGGCGTTGCTCGTTATCGCGTTCGTTTTACTTGTCGTTGAGCTTGTGGTTGAGAAAATTGGGCTTGTCGGGAAAGACTATCGCCCGCTACTGAAAATGGTTCGTGGTATGAGAAAAATTTCATAAAAATAAGAGGGTGTCTCGCTGGACACCCTCTTATTTTTCTTGCGCGAATTGTTCCGTTCTTGCTTGGTAAGATGATACATCGAGATGTGTCTTTAACGTTTGTTTAATTTCATCTACTGTTACCTCGTCAAGTCGGTAATAATATACGCCACTAATACGTGCATCTTCTCCCTTGAGGTGAAGCGTTTCGATGTTTGCCCCTGTTCCTTTTGTTGCGTAAGCAAAGAAACCTTTCATTTCTTCGAATGTTAAGTTTGTCGTCATATTTTTACCGACAGCTTCCATTATATCGTCAAATTTCGTTAATGAATGAATGCTCATCGCTTTTTTGAAAATCGCTTTCATCAGTTCTTGCTGGCGTTTGCCGCGCTCAATGTCGTTATCATATTTACGTGTTCTTGCAAGTGCTAACGCTTCTTCCCCATTTAATGTCTGTAAGCCCGGTTTTAAATGAATCGCATTTTTGCGATCTTTTGAGTCCATTTCGCGCAGCTCATAAGGAACATCAAATTCAATGCCACCAAGTTCATCGACAACATCAACAAACGCTTCAAAATTCATTTTAACGTAATAATCAACTGGAATATCAAGTAATTCTTCGACTGTTTCAACTGTTGCTTTTACCCCACCGTATGCGTGGGCATGCGTAATTTTATCATATTTTTTTTCGATTGGAATATAAACGTAAGAATCGCGCGGAATGCTAAGCAATTTAACCGTTTTATCTTTCACGTTAAATGTTGCAAGGACAAGCGCATCGGAACGTACCGCGCCCATTCCTTTCTTTTGTCGAATGCTGCTATCGTCTACCCCAATAAATAAAACAGAAATGTTGTCTGAGTTTGGATCCACTTCTTTCATTCGTTTTTCTGATTTTTCGCGTCCATCAATTTGTTCAAATGATTGCTGGATGACGGATTGCGCTTTATTGAAAAGAAACGTCGCGTATGCTCCTCCGCCGATAAGAAGTAGAAGTAATGGGAGCAACACAAAAGTCCATATTTTCTTTCGCTTTTTCTTCTTTTTTTTCATATATGCTCGTCTATTTTGCATAGTCGTTCCCCTTTTTTAAAAGTTCAACAAATATCGACATGTAAACAATCATCATTTTACAAAATTTTTATGCAGTCGTAAACGAAAATTTTTTATCCCTTTACATCAAACTCTACATATACGTGTTCGCCTTCTGTAATCGTGCTTTTTCCGTTGGTCAGCTCTGTCATCCATGTGCGGAAATCGTCTTTTTGTTTTTCCTCGACATATGTGTCAATCGTCACGTGTTCCGCATAATGCATGTTTTTAATTGTATATGTGGAGGCGCGCAATTCATTTTCCACTTTCCCAAGCCACGTGTAGTCAACGGTTGTATGCATGATGCGCATGAGTTTACGTTCGACGATGCCTGCTGCTTTTAGTCCTTCGGTTACCGCTTTGCCGTAAGCACGCACAAGACCGCCAGCGCCGAGTTTAATGCCGCCAAAATATCGTGTGACGACAACGACCGTATCTTTTAGCTTTTTCTTTTTTAACACCTCAAGCATTGGAACGCCTGCCGTGCCGCTTGGTTCCCCATCATCGTTTGCTTTTTGAATATGGTCATGTTCGCCGATGATATACGCAGAGCAGTTATGTGTCGCATCCCAATGTTTTTTCTTCATTTGTTGGATAAAGCGAACGGCTTCTTCTTCTGTTGTCGCTCGTTCGACATAACAAATAAAGCGCGATTTTTCAATGACCATTTCTGCCTCTCCATATCCTTTTACCGTATAGTATGCCTCTAACAAAGTGTAATCACCTCAAATGCTTATTTGGAATGTTGTGCGTTTGTTGTCGAAAAATGCTGATGGAAATAGACGAAACGTGCTATAATAAAAATTATAAAACGATATATCAAATGTTCAAAGTAAGAATAACATTCGAATAAAAGTCAGAAAAGTTATTTTTATTGACTTTTGGTCATTTTTTCTTTAGGTGGTGTATATGTCCAATAAGAAAATAAACGCAAAAGAGCTGGACCGAATTGTAAAAAAAATGATTGAAACGGTTGACAAAAGTAAAGCGGAGATTTTTCATATTAGTGAACAATCGCGAAAAGAACATGAGCGACTGCTTGAAGAGATGCGACAAACGAAAGAAGAAGTAAAACGTGTCATCGCTCAAACGGATAAATTAGAAATGAAAGCACGTTTAGCGCGACAACGATTATCCGATGTCAGCAAAAATTTCTCGCTCTATACGGAAGCTGAAATTCGACAAGCGTACGAGAAAGCTCATTCGCTCCAAATGGAACTAGCTATGGCACAAGAAAGGGAAAAGCAATTGCGGCAACGTCGTGATGACCTAGAAAGACGGCTAGCCGCTGTGAAAGAAACGATTGAGCGAGCGGATCATTTAATTGGTCAAGTGACCGTTGTGCTTAACTATTTAAATGGAGATTTTCGCGAACTGAGTGAATTTATTGTTGGTGCCAACGAGAAGCAAGAATTTGGGCTTCGCATTATTGAAGCGCAAGAGGAAGAACGGAAGCGCCTGTCGCGGGAAATTCACGATGGACCTGCGCAAATGCTTGCGAACGTCATTATGCGTTCTGATTTGATTGAGCGCATTTATCGTGAGCGCGGTGCGGAAGAAGCGATTCGTGAAATGCGCGATTTAAAAAAAATGGTTCGCTCCGCGTTATATGAAGTGCGCCGCATCATTTACGATTTACGTCCGATGGCGCTTGATGACCTCGGTTTAATTCCGACGTTAAAAAAATATTTACAGACGATCGAAGAATATCATAAAACAACGATTACGTTTACATATATGGGAGAAGTGAGGCGTTTATCTGATCGCTTTGAAGTTGCTATTTTTCGTCTCGTGCAAGAAGCGGTGCAAAATGCGCTAAAGCATGCGGAGGCAAAGACGATTCAAGTAAAAATGGAGCTAAAAAAAGATAGTCTGCTCATTGTCGTCAAAGACGACGGAAAAGGATTTAATCCGAATGAAAAAAAAGAAAAAGCGTTCGGATTAATGGGTATGCGTGAGCGTATCGAATGGCTGGAAGGAAATCTACATATTTACTCACAACTTGGACGTGGAACGATTGTTACGATGCATATTCCGCTCCGTAAGACAGAAGGGAAAGGGGAACAACAATGAAAACGCGCATTGTGTTAATTGATGACCATAAGTTATTTCGAGAAGGAATTAAACGTATTTTAGATTTTGAACAAGATTTTGAAGTTGTTGCAGAAGGAAGCGATGGCAATGAAGCGCTAACGCTTGTAGAACGATATAAGCCAGACGTCGTCATTATGGACATTAATATGCCTCATGTAAACGGTGTAGAGGCGACTCGTCAGCTCATTGAAGCGTATCCGGATACGAAAGTTATCATTTTGTCCATCCATGATGATGAAAGCTATGTCATGCACGCTTTGCAAACTGGTGCGATGGGCTATTTATTAAAAGAAATGGATGCCGACGCTTTAATTGAAGCGGTTCGTGTCGTCGCAGAAGGCGGTTCGTATTTACATCCAAAAGTGACGCACAATCTTGTAAAAGAATATCGTCGCCTCATTGCGCAAGAAGGGGCAGGACAAGAAAAACAAAAACAAGACGTATGCCGTCCGTATCACTTATTGACACGTCGGGAATGTGAAGTGTTGCAGCTATTGGCGGATGGAAAAAGCAACAAAGGTATTGCTGATGCGCTTTATATTAGTGAAAAAACAGTAAAAAACCATGTGAGCAATATTTTACAAAAACTAAACGTCAACGACCGTACCCAAGCGGTTGTCGTTGCGATTAAAAACGGCTGGGTCGAAGTGAAATAAGGTTGTCGAAATCGATTCGACAACCTTTTTCAATGCAATCGTAGTTGTAATGTAGTACAATGCAAATAGGAAAAAATTTGGACAAGGAAGGTAGAAGCGATGAAGACGGCGATTTTAACGGATAGTACAGCGTATATCCCAAAGCATATTCGCGAACAGTTGAATATACATATCATTCCTTTGAGTGTCGTTTTTGGAACGGAGACGTATCGAGAAGAAATCGATATAAGCGCAGAAGATTTTTTTGATAAAGTGAAAACGAGTGAACAACTGCCGACAACATCACAGCCGCCGATTGGACTATTTGCTGAAACGTTCGAACAGCTTGCGAAACAATATGATGCGGTCATTTCGATTCATTTATCAAGCGGTATTAGTGGAACGTATCAAGGAGCGGTTGCGGCTGGTCAAATGGTCGAAGGCATTCGTGTATATGCATATGATTCAGAAATTAGCTGCATGATGCAAGGATTTTATGCGATCGAAGCAGCCGAAATGGCGCAAGCAGGTGCGCATCCGGAAGCGATTATTGCTCGGTTAGATGAAATGAAACGATCGGTGCGCGCTTATTTTATGGTCGATGATTTATCGCATTTGCAGCGCGGCGGTCGATTAAGCGGCGCACAGGCGTTTATCGGCAGCCTCCTGCAAGTCAAACCGATTTTGCATTTCGTTAATAAAGTGATCGTTCCGTTTGAAAAAATTCGTACACGTAAAAAAGCGTTAAGCCGAATGGAAGAGCTATTTGCGGAAGATGCGATGCTCGGCGTTCCTATGCGTGCGGTCATTATTCATGCGAACCGTGAAGAAGAAGCACGCGCATGGAAAGAAAAGCTCGAGCAACAATATCCGCACGTTGAATTTTTCCTTAGCTATTTCGGACCTGTTATCGGCACGCATTTAGGAGAAGGTGCGATGGGATTTGGTTGGTATAAAAAGTAAACAGGAATTTTTTTGACTAGCGCGAATAAAAGAAGTGGGCGACTTGTCCACTTCTTTTTTGTTGGGGGTGATTTGTTTGTATATGGCAGGCAAACAGTTGCTAAAGTCTGAACTTTCTTTTCCTTATGATGAGAACTATGTTCAAATTGTTGAAAGCATCGTCAAAACGAAAAAAGGTTATCGTTGTGTGCGATGCGACAACGAGGACCAACAGCTTTTTGCTTCTTTTCCGTGCGCTCGTTGTGGACGTATATGTACGTATTGTCGTAAATGTATAATGATGGGGCGATGTAGCGAATGCAATCCGCTCGTCATTTGGACTGGCTCTACTCCTTCCATCTCTTTTTCTTCACCGCTACAATGGAACGGTCAATTATCTCCAGCTCAACAACTCGCATCCGATGAAGTTTGTCATGCGATTGATCAAAACGAATCTTTGCTTGTTTGGGCGGTATGTGGAGCCGGAAAAACAGAAGTGCTATTTGCAGGAATGAATATGGCGTTGTCGCAAGGAAAGCGCGTCTGTCTTGCTGCTCCGCGTACAGATGTCGTATTGGAGTTAGCCCCGCGCCTTGCAAATGTTTTTCCGTCTGTCGATATCGCAGCGTTATACGGCGGTAGCCAAGACCGTGGCAAGCTCGCTTCGCTGACGGTGTCAACGACCCATCAATTGCTTCGGTATTATCGCGCTTTTGATGTGATGATTGTCGATGAAGTCGATGCATTTCCGTATAGTGTGGATGCGATGCTTTCCTATGCGGTCGAACGCGCCCGAAAACCGAACTCCCCACTCATTTATTTAACCGCAACCCCAAATGAAAAATGGCAACGTGAAGTAACAAGCGGAAAACGAAAAGCGGTGACAATTCCCGCTCGGTATCATCGTCATCCGCTTCCTGTCCCTACCTTTGAATGGTGCGGCAACTGGCAAAAAAAGTGGCGCCACAAGCAGTTGCCTTCATGTGTTGTTCGATGGGTAAACGAGCATCTCGAAAGAAACAAACAAGCCTTTTTATTCGTTCCTCACATTGACTTTTTACAACAAGTTGTTACATTCTTACAACAATTTCATCCTCACATTGAAGGGGTACATGCTGAAGATCCGAAACGAAAGGAAAAAGTGCTTGCTTTTCGGCGTGGAAAAATTCCTCTTCTTGTCACAACGACCATTTTAGAGCGCGGGGTAACGGTCCCAAACATTGACGTTGCTGTGTTAGGTGCAGAGCAACCGATTTTTACAGAGAGTGCGCTCGTGCAAATCGCTGGACGTGTTGGTCGAAGCGCGCAATATCCAACAGGTGATGTTCGTTTTTTTCATTTCGGAAAAACGAAAGCGATGGTAGCAGCAAAGCGCCATATTATACGGATGAACGATGAAGCACGAAAGCGAGGGTTGATTGACAAATGAAGTGTCTCATTTGTCATGATGAATGGATGCCTCCGATATCGTTTGCTATGCTTTTCACGCTTCGTCAAGCGGATGTTTGTTGTCCGCGTTGTCGAGCTCGCTTTATTCGCCTTGAAGGAAATCGTTGTGAACGATGTAGCCGTTTAAGTGACGTACCGATATGTGCCGATTGTATAAAGTGGAAACAGCGCAAAAGCGCCTTGAAACAAAACTATTCCGTCTATATATACGACGACTGGATGAAAGAAGTGATCAATCGTTTTAAATTTCGAGGAGACTATGCGCTCGTTGAAGCATTTCGCCATGATGTTTGTGCTGTGTTTAACGAACATTTTTCTTCCGATGTGTTCCTCGTACCGATTCCACTTAGCCCTTCTCGATTAGCTGAACGCGGATTTAATCAAGCAGAAGCAATCGCTTCGCTTCTATCATTGCCAATGATTTTTGCCTTGCGACGTATTGATGATGAAAAACAATCGAAAAAAACGAGGCGTGAACGTTTTGTCGGGCGCAAGTTTTGTTTGACAGGAGAAGATGTAGCCGAAAAGCGCATTGTCATCGTTGATGATATTTATACGACAGGGGCAACGGTGCATGAAGCGGCCAACGTTCTTTATGCAGCAGGGGCACGTGACATTTCTTCTTTTACGCTCATCCGCTCATAGTTGGGAACAAACTCCCATTGAAAACATCGTACCGATGGTCGATATAAAAAATAGGAATATTGGAGAACGGAGATGAGTCGTTATGGAAATTCGCGGATACGGACATTATCGCTCGACATCGTCATCTTCAACGACTGTGACGTTAAAAGCAGGAGATGTGTACGAAGCAGTTGTGAAAGAACAAGTAGGTGAAAAAGAAGCGATCGTGCAATTGCGAGGTGTCGATATTCGGTTTCGTTTTGAAGGTGACGTGCCGCCGTCTGGACGAGTGAAAGTACAAGTAACCGGTAGTGATGGGGATATTGTCGAAGGAAAGATTGTGACACCGACCTCCACATCATCATCTGAAACGTTTGAAACGCCTGAACTTCGCCAGGCGGTGACGATGGTAGCACAAAAGCAATTGCCGCTCACTCGAGAAACGGTGGAGTCGTTACGCACGTTTTTAGCAGAAGGAAAAGGAACGGTTGAACAAAAGTTAGAAACGATTCAAATCGCAGCAAGCAAAAAGCTTGATATGACGATGAAGCAGTTACAAGCGGTTCATGAAGCGCTCCACGGCAAGCCGTTAAGCGAGTCGTTACATGATATCGTTCGGGCGATTGATGAACATTTTTCATTTACTCCAATCGCAAAGCAACGGTCGCAAACGGTCAGTGAGCTACGTGCACAACTGCAACGAGAGCGAAACATTGATCGTGCGATTGAATCGGCAAAGCAGTTTGCAGAGGAGAACGGACATGACGAAATCACAAAAGCCGTTCGAGAGGCGACGTTGTTAAAAGAGCGCGGACACGAGATGTTTGCCCGCAGTCGCATCATGCAAGCTGTTGCTTTGGCAGAGGCGAATGAAAAGAGAATAGATTATGTACAAACTGAACGAGCAACAACGCAAGGAAAACAGCTACAAACTGTACGTCAACAAATCGAACGTGAGCCGATCGTTGCAAAAGCGCTCACTATTGCAAAAGAGAGTGATGTCGTTCGTCAAACGCTCGGTCCAGCGTTACAAGAAGCAGAACAGTTGTATCGCTCAGGCCAGCCACTTAGCGCCAAACAGCGATTGCTTGAAGCGTTTGCTTCTGTTGAGAAAACAGAAGATGTGTCGGTACGGCCGTCTCCAGCTGCACAAAAACAAGCGATGGATGAAGCGAAACGAATTGTTCGCACATCTCGCTCGATAGAAGATGCTGTTCGTCAGTTGAAAGAAACGGTGTTGCCACGCATTGAAGCGAATGAATTATATGAAGCGATTGAACGTGTAGAACGACTAGGAGAAAAGACGAAAACTGATCTCATTCAAGCATTGCGAGCAGTGGGACAAAAAACGGATATACGAACAGAAGTAGAAATGAAAGAAACGTTGCGCACGAACGCATTAGCGATAAAAGTAGACAGCCAAGAAGCCCAGCTAAAACAAGTGGCAGAGGTGCGGAAGCAAGTCGAAAACGCTCCAAATGTGAAAGCAGTAGAGGCGCAAGTGAGAGAGGTGACTCGTACGTTACCAGCAGAGCAAGCAGAGAAAGTGGCTCGTGCGCTAGAACAGTCGAAACAGCTGGAGACAATGGGACGCAATGTGGAAGCGCGTCAACAGTTGATGCAAGCATTACGTGTAGTGGAAGAAGCAGTCACAACTGAAGTGTTACAAGAGGCGAAAGAAGCGTTGCGAGCGAATACTGCAGCGACAAAGGTAGAAACAAAAGAAGCGCAGCTGAAACAAGTGGCAGAGGTGCGGAAGCAAGCAGAAATTACCCCGACGGTGAAAGCGGTGGATTCGCAAGTGAGAGAGGTCGCTCGTACGTTACCAGCAGAGCAAGGAGAGAAAGTGTCTCGTGCGCTAGAACAGTCGAAACAGCTAGAGACAATGGGACGCAGCGTGGAAGCGCGTCAACAGCTCGTGCAAGCATTACGTGCGGTGGAGGAAGAAGTGGTTTCGGACGTCGTACGAACAGCAAAAGAAGCTGTACGAGCGAATACCCCAGCACCAAAGGTAGAAACAAAAGAAGCCCAGCTGAAACAAGTGGCAGAGGTGCGGAAGCAAGTCGAAAACGCCCCAAATGTGAAAGCAGTAGAGCCACAAGTGAGAGAGGTGACTCGTACGTTACCAGCAGAGCAAGGAGAGAAAGTGGCTCGTGCGCTAGAACAGTCGAAACAGCTAGAGACAATGGGACGTAGCGTGGAAGCCCGACAACAGC
>NZ_JBTZSY010000079.1:0-5410 GCF_054815885.1 Anoxybacillus sp. TBDG-1 | reverse complement strand
TACCAAATCAGGAACCTGTCTTTTTTTCTCCCACAAACATTTTACTCATACCATTTCCTTTCACAAATAGTTAGCGCTTTCATTTTTCTCTCCTATACATCTAGAAAGTTCTCCCCACTTTTAAACTATACACTATTTTTTTCATTCTGTCTTTCCTTTGTAACCTTTATTATTATTTTTGTCAAATTTGTTATTCGCACACTAGTATTGCCGAATAGGAAGAAAGTACGTTACACTATCAAAAGAAGATTGAGGTGAGAAATGATGATCATTTTACAAGTAAATCAACTATCCAAATCATATGGAGCTGAACAAGTTTTATCAGACATTAAACTTGAAATTCAAGAAAAAGACCGCATTGCGTTAGTCGGAAGAAACGGCGCAGGAAAATCAACACTATTAAAAATCATTGCTGGCCAATTGTCATACGACACAGGTGAAATTATAAAGCCGAAACATGTGACGATCGGCTACTTAGATCAATATACAGGTTTACAAGCACACCGCTCCATTTGGGACGAAATGCTCGATGTTTTTGCTCCGCTTCAACAAATGGAACAACAGTTGCGCGAGCTAGAACAAAAAATGAGCCTACATGACGCTGACTATGAACGACTACTTGAACAATATGATCGGTTACAAACAGAATTTAAGGAAAAAGGCGGCTATCAATATGAAGCAGATATTCGTTCTGTTCTTCACGGTCTCCGCTTTTCTCAGTACGATTACACGACAAAAGTATCAACATTAAGCGGTGGTCAGCGGACGCGATTAGCACTAGGTAAGTTACTTCTTGCTAAGCCTGATTTGCTTATTTTAGACGAACCGACAAACCATTTAGATATGGAAACATTACAATGGCTTGAACAATATTTAAAAAATTATATCGGGGCCATTCTCATCGTCTCGCACGACCGCTATTTTCTTGATCAAATCGTCACACAAGTGTACGAGTTGTCGCGCACAAAAATAAAAAAATATGTTGGAAACTATACAAGCTACTTACATCAACGGGCGGAACAATTTGAACAACAATTGAAATTGTATGAAAAACAACAAGAGGAAATCACAAAATTAAAAGATTTTATTCAACGAAATATCGCTCGCGCCTCAACAACCAAGCGAGCACAAAGCAGAAGAAAGCAACTAGAAAAAATGAACATCATCGAAAAGCCGCTTGGCGATGAGAAATCGGCATCGTTTCGTTTCGACATTGAACGTCCAAGCGGAAATGATGTGCTAACAGCCAACAATTTAGCGATCGGTTACGATCACATCATCGCAAAAAATCTTTCATTTCGCATCACTCGCGGGGATAGTATTGCGCTGATTGGACCGAACGGCATTGGAAAATCGACTCTTTTAAAAACGATCGTCAAACAGCTCCCTATAAAACAAGGAGAACTGCGTTACGGAACAAACGTACACATTGGCTACTATGATCAGGAGCAAGCTCAATTAACATCGAACAAACGTGTCATCGACGAACTGTGGGATGAAGATCGATTAAAAACAGAAAAAGAAATTCGAACAATACTCGGAAACTTTTTATTCTCTGGTGACGATGTATTGAAGCCAGTACAAACATTAAGTGGCGGTGAAAAAGCGCGGCTCGCTCTCGCTAAGTTAATGATGAAAAAAGCGAACGTGTTAGTGTTAGACGAGCCGACAAACCATTTGGATTTAGATAGCAAAGAAGTGCTAGAACAAGCACTCATTGAATATCTTGGGACAATAATATTCGTTTCTCACGACCGTTATTTTATTAACAGAATCGCAACAAAAATATATGAGTTATCCACAGATGGACTTGTCGAATACTTAGGGGACTATGATTATTACGTAACAAAAAAAGCAGAACTGCTTGAGCTTGGACAAATCAGCCAAAAACCTAAAACAAACGAGCCTTTGTCACCAAAACGTTCGTATGAAGAAGAAAAAGAACGAAAAAAGCTTGAACGGCAACGACAACGAAAAATCGAACATCTAGAAATGGAAATGGAGCAAATTGAGCAACAAATTGCTGCATATGAACAACAATTATATGACCCTTCCTGTTACAACGACTATGAAAAGGCTCGAGACACACAAGCGCATATTGAAGTGCTAAAACAAAAATTTGATGAACTATTCGAACAATGGGAACTTTTACAACAATAATAATGAGCTAGCTCCACTTGTGGACTAGCTCATCTTTTTACACAAGCATATCCACAAAAAAAACACTTATATATAAGTTATTAACGTACTTTTCCACATTATCCACAAAAAATTTAAAAAATCCACATATATCGTTGTGGTTAACTTGTTATGATAAAATAACATACAATCAATGTTTCCCACATTATCCACATATATGTGGATAAAATAATCCACAACAAAAACTCAGTTTTTCTTCGAGAAAATTTATACGATTATAAGAAAGAGTGCCCTGTTACTTTTAGGGCACCCTCTTGCTATAACAATAAACTTGGGTTTGCATTTAACGCCATTGTGGCGCGCTTTCCTTGTTGAAATAATACCGTTCCCGCTGCCGCAATCATCGCCGCATTGTCTGTGCAAAGCGACAACGGTGGGATAACTAACTCGACTCCCGACAGCTGCTTCACTTGTTTTTGTAATTGCGTACGCAGTCCTTCATTTGCTGCGACACCACCAGCTAGCAATATTTGCTTCACTTCGTAATGCGCAGCTGCTTGTATCGTTTTTCCTACTAATACTTCAACAACACTTGTCTGAAAACTTGCTGCCATATCTTCAGGGCGAATCATCTCGCCACGCTGTTTTGCATTGTGCAACACATTAATAACCGCTGATTTTAATCCGCTAAAACTAAAATCATATGAACCTTCTTCAAGCCATGCGCGCGGTAAATCAATAGTTGGTTTTCCCCGTTTTGCTAAGCGATCAATGTGAGGTCCCCCCGGATAAGGTAGTTGTAATGCTCGGGCAACTTTGTCATACGCTTCCCCTGCCGCATCATCACGCGTCTCGCCGATCACTTCAAATACGCCATGCTCTTTCATATAAATGAGCTCCGTATGCCCCCCTGACACAACAAGAGCTAATAGCGGAAATTTCATTTCTTGTACAAGTTGATTCGCATAAATGTGTCCTGCGATATGATGCACGCCAACAAGGGGAATGCGATGCGCAAAAGCCAATGCTTTCGCAGCGTTCACGCCAATTAATAGAGCACCTACTAATCCTGGACCTTCCGTTACCGCGATGGCATCGAGTTGGCTCATATCCATATTTGCCTGTTTCATCGTTTCTTCTAACACGAGCGTGATTTGCTCAACATGATGACGTGAAGCAATTTCAGGAACGACCCCACCAAATCGTTGATGACTTTCCATTTGTGAGGAAACGACGTTAGCTACAATTTCACGTCCATTTTTCACAATGGCAGCTGCTGTTTCATCACAGCTTGTCTCAATTCCAAGCACAAATATATCTTTTTCACTCATAATTTCACCCACATTACTAACGCATCTTCTTGGTTATCTGAATAGTATCGCTTACGAATACCGCCATTTAAAAAGCCAAGCTTTCGATACAATGATTGTGCAACGTTATTCGACACCCGCACTTCCAATGTCATCGTTTGAGCCCCTTCTTCTCTTGCTAATGCCATCGCCTGTTTCATTAGCGCTTCTCCTAGTTTTTTACCACGAAATTCTGGCAACACCGCAATGTTTGTAATATGCGCTTCATCCATCACTAACCACATGCCACAATAACCAATAATTTGTCCATCATACTCCATCACAATGTAACGAGCATACCGATTATTTGTCAACTCTTGATAAAAGGAAGAACGACTCCATGGGAGCGTAAATGAAAGCTGTTCGATTTCCACAATGCGATCGAGATCTTGAAGCGTCATAAAGCGAAAACAAACATCCACTTATCATTCCGTCCTTTCTTGCTGACGAGCAAGCCAATTCGCTTCCGCCTCTGCTAAACGAATATAGTTTGGCACAAATGTATGAATGTCTTCCGGCTCGCGATTTATCCCTAACCACGCGAGCTCACTTGAGCGCGGATTGTGAAGTGTTGCTGGAGCTACTTGGACAGAACGACCTAACGTTTCAACGAACACTGCTTCATGTAGCATACTATCGTTTCCAACTAATAAAATTGGTTCATTGTACGATTTTAATTCATTTGCCCACTCTGTAGCTAAAATAACTCGATCAGCTACAATTGATTGAATATTGTCCCCCTCAACTTTGTAAAGACCTGTATAAATTTGTCCGCGTCGAGCGTCCATTAACGGAACAATAAGCCCATCAAAATACTTCGCATTTGCTGCCATCACTTCTAAACTCGATATACCGACAAGCGGAATGTTTAGCGTCCAAGCAAGCGTTTTAGCAATCGTCACACCAATGCGAACACCTGTGTATGATCCAGGTCCTTTCGCAACAACAATACGGTCAAGATCTTGTGGGCTTATCTCACATTCTTGAAGAAGCGCCTCAATCGCAGGCATCACTCGTATCGAATGATTTTTTTTCAAATTCGTAATCATTTCGCCTTTAACGACTTGTCCATCAACGATAGCAATTCCCATAACAAATGTGGATGTATCAATGGCTAACACTTTCATCACTAAAAATCTCCTTACATAACTGTTCGTAACGTTGACCAATTGGAGTAAAGTGAATAATTCGACTTTCTCCATCACCATGGTAAATAGTAATATGTAAACGTTCAGTCGGTAAATATGGCTCAATGACATGAGCCCATTCAACAACTGTTACACCATCACCAAAAAAATATTCATCAAATCCTAAATCCTCTTCGCTTTCATCTAAACGATATACATCCATATGATACAAAGGTAAACGCCCTTCATACTGCTTTACAATAGTAAAAGTTGGGCTGTTCACATTACGGTCAATTCCTAAACCTTTCGCTAATCCTTTTGTAAACGTTGTTTTCCCTGCTCCCAAATCACCTTCTAACGTAATAACGTCTTTTGGTTGAACATATCGAGCAAGTTTCATCGCTAATGCTAATGTATCTTCAGGATGATGTGATACATATTCATATGTTTTCATCGTTCATTCCCCTAATTGAATAAAATCAACATACAAAAAAGACCTTAGGATCGCTCTCCTAAGGAAATGCTACACATATAAGTGTACACGAAAACAAATCATAACGCAAAAAAAGGCATAAAAAAACACGAAACTTATATCGTTTCGTTTCATTGGTTGGTTGCGGGGGCAGGATTTGAACCTGCGACCTTCGGGTTATGAGCCCGACGAGCTACCTGGCTGCTCCACCCCGCGATGATTGGAATAAAAACATAATAAATACAATAATGCTCGGCGACGTCCTACCCTCGCAGGCGGTGTCCCGCCAACTACCATCGGCGCTGGAGAGCTTAACTTCCGTG
>NZ_JBTZSY010000078.1:0-5541 GCF_054815885.1 Anoxybacillus sp. TBDG-1 | reverse complement strand
CCTTCAAAAGGTAGCCCGTGATGACTTTTCATAGATTTTTTGACGCTACCTTTTCTACTATATGGCTGAAATCAAAAAAACCATTAGTCGACTCGATACGACAAGAAATTTCCTTGAACTTCACCTCAATCTCCCTTAAAAAAGGTAAATACAATTTCACAACAAACACATCCAATCGTCACAATATTCACAATAAAATTTTATCCTTTTTTTGTCAATATGTTACGATGAAAAAAGGTAAAATTTAAGTGATATATTAAAAATAACGAAGGGACGGAGGAGGAAATGGAAACACTAGTCACGATATGTTTTGAATTTGTAGGAGGATTGTTAAATTTTTTGCTGTTAGGTCAGTTTGATTACCTCATAGCAAAACGAAGATTGAAACATATGCAAAAAACAAGAGTGATTGAAACACAAAAACCGTTCGACAAAAACACTGTAAAGCGTTTGTTAAAAGATCCGAGCATTTCTACCTATTTATTTTCAAGAACAAACTACAAAAAACTGTTGCATGATAAAGATATACAAAAACAGTTCAATGAAGGAATTGTAAAATATGTATAAATCGCCCAATACAAAGATGGGCGATTATGTTTTTTCTTTGTATAAAGATGCTGTGCTAATTAATATGACTCCTGCCAACAAAAATGAAACGTATGCGACAAGTGACGCAGCGCCTTGATTTTTCACCCCGATTCCAACAAACGCCCAAACAAATACAATTGGATATATGTAATCGTGTTGTCGGATCATGAACAGAAGGGCTAAAGTTGTTGCAACAAGTAACATCGCAATCGCCCAAAATGATTCAGGTAATCCGAATCCATCCCAACCGTTGTATTTTAACATAAAGGAAATGTTTGCAATTGTCGCAACGCTAATCCAACTGAGATACACAGAAAATGGGAGCAAATCAAGACTTGTTGGATTCGTACGTTTAACAGCCATATATAACGAAATAAGTGTCAAAAGAAGAAGGAGCATCACAATAACAGAAAAAAGAAAATATTCATAATGCCATACAACAATCCATAACGCATTAAACATACAGCTAGCGACAAAAGGAATAAACGCTTGGCGGTACATAGGTAAATGACGGCGAGAAGATGGGATTTGCCTAAAAATCCAAATCGCTAATAGCACATAAATAAAACCCCAAATCGAAAATACGTACCCTGCAGGTGTAAACAAGACGTTAACTTTACGCGATATGTCTCCTGTCGTCTGACCGTTTAACGGAAGCCACTCAGCCATCACATTAACAAACACCATCCCGACGTACGCTATAACATAACCAATAAGTCGCCCCATCGCTATCCTCCAACTCTTTTCTTTATCATTTATATTATTCCTTTTATATGGACACGATAACCGTTTGTAACAAAAAGAGACGGTTTTTGTCCCGCCTCTTTTACACTAGCTCACACCAAATATCTTTCAACGTCCACGCCTCAACAGAAAGCACGGTCAATTTTCCACCTTCTGCAAACAATTCAATCCCTTGGCTCGTTTCAGATGGATATATTCTCCCTGTCATCACAAGCCGACCATCGTTGACGAATAACTCAACAGAAGAACGGTCAATAAAGACATGGAACGTGACGATGTCTTCTTGCTTATGTAATACGGCACGGCGAATGCCGCCTTCGCCTTTTCCGGACCGGTTTCGGTCAAATGTAACGAGAGCGTCTTTTACGTCATAGCGGAAAACCGTTTCTTCGCTTCCGTCTTCCGCACAGCGCACTTTTACACCAAACGCGTTCCCTTGAAAATCGGCTAACGAAAAACGAACGAGCAATTCTAATCGATCGCCTTGAACTGGAAGTGTGTACGTTCCGTCGTTTACCGAAATCGATTCCAGCTGCACGTGCTCTTCGCGTAATAACTGTAATTCTGGCACTGGTTTCATCAATAGTTTCTCATCATCTGCTAATTCCAAAAGACGAGGAATCGTCAACGCCCCTGCCCAACCATGTGCTTGCGTCGGCATAAAAGACTCCCACATATCCATCCAGCCGAACAAAATGCGCCGTCCGTTTTCATCTTCAAACGTTTGCGCCGCGTAAAAATCAAATCCTTTATCCAACTCTTCAAACGCTCCGTGCACGAGTTTCCCTGTTTCATAATTAAGTGTACCAACGACGTAGCCTGTTTGATGAAGGTTTTGGAAACGGTCACCTTCTGGTTCGATTCCTTGCGGAGAAAATAACAAAATATCTTTGCCGTTCAAACGGAAGACATCTGGACACTCCCACATATAGCCTAAGCTACCATCGCTTTCAGCCATGATGTTTACATATTCCCAATGTCGTAAATCGTTCGACTTATATAAAACAACTTTTCCGTTATTCCCCTCTCTCGTCCCAAGCACCATGTACCAGTCGGCGCCATGTTTCCACACTTTCGGATCGCGAATATGACCTTGGCAATCAAACGGAGGTTCGGAAAGTACCGGATTGACCGGGTCTTTTTCAAAATGAATGCCGTCTTTGCTTGTCGCAATGCATTGATATTGCTTCAACTCCGTTTGTTCCTCGTTTAACCAGACATTTCCTGTATAAATGAGTGTAAGCACCCCTTGGTCATTCACCGCGCTTCCTGAAAAACAGCCGCCTCCGTCATACCATTCACTCGGCGCAAGCGCAATCGGTACACGTTCCCAATGTACAAGGTCATTACTTTTCACATGCCCCCAATGCATCGGCCCCCACGTTGGACTGTCGGGATGGAACTGATAAAATACATGGTACTCTCCATTCCATTGAATTAATCCGTTTGGATCATTCATCCAGTTTACCGGAGCCATAATATGATATGCTAGCCGATATGTGCTGTCCATTTTTTCTTTTGCCCATTGTACTCGTCTTTCTGCTTCATAAATGTGCTTCGTATGTTTCGACATAAACTTGCCCCTTTCTCTTTGTTTATATATCAAGAAATGAAAAAATATGATGTGTAGAGAACTTTATGTTCGGAAATAAAGTGGAGACAAAATGATTGTTTTGATCGTCATATACTTCTTCTAGTTGCAAACGATCGTTATGAAGAACATATTTTTCAATCGCCTTATGTTGATAATCAACAATCCAATATTCCTTTACCCCCGCTTTTTCATAGTAATAGCGCTTCAATAATCTGTCGTTTCTTGCGGTGCTTGGAGAGAGAACTTCGACGACAAGAGCTGGGGCGCCATAACAGCGCTTATTGCGCAGTTTCTCTTTCTCACAAACAACTGAGATGTCCGGCAACACTGTTACATTTTCCTTTCCTTTTTGCTCATCTTGGAAAAGAAACACAACTTGTAAATTACTTCCAAACACAAAACAAGAGCTACCTTTTAACGCAAATATCATTTCCCCAATTAAATTGGCTACAACTCCTTCATGTTCGTATGAAGCTAGGGTCATGAGCACAGGAGTTCCTTCGTACAACTCCATTCGTCGTTCCCCGACAAGCTCAAAAAACTCAGCAAGTGTATATAGTTGTTTTTCTTCATGCTCACTCATCTGTCCCACCTTCGCCCGTTTTTCCGTTTCTATTCATCCATTGTTCTAAATGATGCACCGCAATGCCAGAAAAACTTTTTGTGCGAGCATAATGTTGCTGAACAATCGCTAATTGTTCATTCATATACGTTTCGCTCTCTTCAGCAAATGAAACGTGATCCCCTTCATCAACTTGTCCTGTTTCCACACCTATGACAATCGATTTGTTGTACTTTTTCGCAAGGTTCATTTCTTTCTTTACAATGTTAATGATTGCCTTTGCTTCATCGCGATACGCCATGATCGCCACACCGGCTGTATGTGCAATCACCCATTCCGCTAAGTTTGTATCGCCATATGATACTTCGTCAAACCAAAATGGGATATCAACTTCAAAACGTAGCGACCGTTCGCTTGCGAGTTGCCGTGCACGTTGTAAAAGTGTTTGATACGAAACGATTGCTTCTTCTCGATTCGTACGCCAACGTTCATGCAAGTACGGTTCAACGTCTAAATGAACACCGCTAAACTTTTCATTTTGTTCGGCAGCGCTTTCATATTGGTCAATCCATTGGAATAAACGCTCCATTCCTTCGTTCGTTTCAATCCAATGCGGCGCTCCATCTAGTACATAAACACGGATCCCTTTTTCCGTTGCATGTCGAACAAATTGGCGATATACCTCCATTGAAACTTCTTCATCCATTTGCACGTACACATCGCTTATTTGCTTCTTTTCTAAAAATGAAAAGATGCGCTCTTCATTTTTCACGAGCAGCCACGGATTCCAAAGCCATGTGGCGCGCACGAGCTGTTTTTCTTGTGCGAACAAATACACCCCCCCTACAACAAGTACAAATAAAAATGTAATCATACTGATCACTTTTTTCATCTATATCCCTTCCCACATATCGATTATCTTTATTTTACTATGTTTTGCATAGAAAAGAGAATGGCGAAACGACTTTTTTCACATGATATATAAAAAAGTGGGGATGAAAAATGAATGCATTTTTCTTATTTTTGTCTTTATTCGTTATGGCGACAACACCTGTTCAGCAAATGAATGACGATATTGTTTGGAACGTTCCGACCGACGAAAAAATGGTCGCTATTACGTTTGATGATGGGCCGGATATGTTATATACGCCTGACATTTTAACAATTTTAAAGCAGTATGACGCAAAAGCGACTTTTTTTGTCGTTGGATTTCGAGCGGAAAAATATGCTGACATTATTAAACGACAAATGGACGAAGGACATGAAATCGCCAATCATACGTATAAACATCTCGATTTTCGCGGCAAATCAAAGCAAACGATTGAAGAGGAAATAAAAAAAAGCGAAGATGTCATATATCAAATAACAGGAAAACGACCGACATTATTTCGTCCCCCGCTCGGTTACTACAATAAACGTATTATTGACATTGCTAAACAGCGGGGATATACCGTCGTGATGTGGTCAAAACATCAAGACACGTATGACTGGCAAAACCCTGGAACAAACCGCATCGTGCGCCGTGTCATTAGCCATATTCAACCTGGGCAAATTATTTTGTTTCACGACCATGGAAGCGGCAGTCGAAAACAAACTGTTCAAGCATTAAAAGAAATTTTGCCGATTTTAAAAGAAAAAGGATATACGTTTGTCACTGTCTCGGAACTGTTAAAACACCATCCAAACTATCGCCATTTGAACTTGTAGCACCTTTCATGTAAGCATATATTTTGATTTTTCAGCCCATCCATCTCATAATAAAAGGGACAAATATTGGAAAGGGGCAAAGTGATGAAAAGTTTACAAGATGGTGCCACATTACATGATGGAGTTCGCATGCCATGGCTTGGATTAGGCGTTTATAAAGTACAAGAAGGAGACGAAGTAAACCGAACTGTTCGCACATCGCTGGAAGTTGGCTATCGTCACATTGATACAGCTGCATTTTACCAAAATGAAGAAGGTTAGTAACTGTTAAAATATTTTTTTGAAAATTCTTAAAACTCTATATACAATTTATAAAAAATTACAAGGCAAAAGAGCAAATAAAGCC
>NZ_JBTZSY010000077.1:0-5605 GCF_054815885.1 Anoxybacillus sp. TBDG-1 | reverse complement strand
CTCGTCAGTGCTTTCTCTTTTTTGTCACTAAATCACAAAATTTGGTGATGAACCAGATTTTTAAGTTCTACACCTTGACTATCATAGGTTGCTACATTTTTTATTATTACGTTTTTAATCATAACATCCCTCCAAAGCTATACATACATAAATATTGTGGATAAAAGTAGGAACTACAACTTCAAAAAACATTCACGAGAGCAAGTTGTATGTAAAATAACTACTTATGTTGTTTTTAAAAATAAATCTATCCCTTTCCCCCTTTCAAAGACACGATCATCACCCTTTAATATACAAAAACCATTCAAAAAATCCTGTCGAACCTTGTTACAAAATTAAAAAAAGACAGAAGTTTTATCAACTTCTGTCTAATCCGTCCTATCGGCTCATTGCTCGGAGCATAAATTCATTAACATCTTTCTCCGGTCCGATGAATTCGACGTTTGTATGAATGGCTTGGAAGTGTTTGCGGGCAAAGTCGATTTTTGCCGCTTCTTCTGGGCGGAGTGCGCCTTCCCAGTCGGTTCCTTTTGTTTCGATCACAAAGTACAGCTTTTCTTCACCGTCTTTGTCGATCACAAGCGCCCAGTCGGGATTGTATGCACCAATTGGCGTGTCGATTTTAAACCAATGTGGCAGTTTGACATATACTTTGACATGTTCGTCCTTTTCAAATCGCTGTGCAAAGCTCGCTTCGATATCCGAATCGTAGACGATATGATCGAACAACGATTTTTCACTACGAATCGCATTGTTGTTTAAATACGCAAGCAGCTCTTCATTTTCGAACAACTCGACAGCATAATACGCATCGTCGCCGATTTTGTAATATTTTACACCGTCTTTTAAAAGCAATTTCATTTCACGCTGAATGACTTTTGTGACTTCTTCCATAAACTTTTGCGGATTGTTTTTAAAGTCATCGAGACGGTCGCAGCCCGTCAAAATTTCAACAATCGTTTTTCGCGTCAAATTCGTACGGTTTTGCAGTTCGGTAATAATGTCTGGCAACGTATGGTGAGCGGTAACATAGTCTTCCACTCGCTCACTGACGGTTTCCAAGTGCACTCCTTCCACGCGGTCAATCGCCAATTGATCTTTTCGGCTGATAATACGAATTTTTTCAATACGCGGCATGTTTTGAATGCTCGTTATGCTTTTTTGAATGAGTTGATCGCTGTCGATTTGAACGGAGTAGACCGTCTTATATTTAATTCGCTCCCAAAGTTGGCGAAACTCTTCACCAAAAAACACTTGCTTATTTAACTGCACTCTTTTCTTTTTCGTCGCATCTTTAATCGGCAAGTGCTGCAAGTAATGGTTTATTTCATGCAAAATCGCTTGCTTCCAAGGCTGAAACTCATCGCTCATCTTTAATGTATCATTATCTATCGCTTCTTTTAGCTCCGACTTTGCTTTTCCTTTACCGTCAATATATCCATGCTGCTTCAGCTCTTCGTACAACTTAGCCGATAAATCGTAGCCCATTTGCATCGGTTCTTCTGTGTTTGGATCGATATACGTTAATTTGGCAAATATGTGTTTTTCGATCTTTCCAAAAGTCACGCCTGTTTCTTCTTCCATTTCTTTTTGCAAAGAAGCGACAAACTCTTCATACGATTCATTTGCCATCACTGTTAATATGTTCACACTGTCATCTTGCACTCGTTCACCGTTTTGATTCACTGCTAAGCGCAGCCCGCGACCAATTTCTTGGCGTCGCGATACGTACGTTCCTGATGAATCTTTTAATGTACAAATTTGAAATACGTTCGGATTGTCCCATCCTTCGCGCAGAGCGGAATGCGAGAAAATAAAACGAAGCGGCTCCTCTAGGCTCAACAACCGTTCTTTATCTTTCATAATAAGGTTATATACATCCGTATCCGCTTCTGTATTCCCTTTCGTATCTTTTAGTCTTCCTTTTTTATCTTGCGCAAAATAACCGTTATGCACTTTTTCAATAGGAATATCGACATCAATATCGTTAAACAATGTACGATATTTTGGTTTTTGAATGAGTTTCTGATACTCTTCTTCAAACATCACGGCGTATTTCCCTTTTATCGGATTGCCATCTTTATCGTAGTCGCGATAGTTTGCGACTTTGTCAATAAAAAATAAACTAAGCACTTTAATGCCGCGATGACGTAACCGCAATTCTTTATCTAAATGCTCCTCAATCGTCTTGCGAATTTGATAACGTTTAATGGTATCATCGTCAATATCACCTATAGTATCACCGATGCGTAAATAATGACCGTTAATTTCAATTGACTCGTCCCCCGGCGTCCAGTCAATTTGCTCAACAATATAACCGCGATATATGTCGCGCTCTCCAGAAATGTCATATAAGTCATCGCCATATTTCACTGTTTTCGTCGTTCGCTTCACTTTTCCATGCGTCTCGACATCAAGTTCAATCGTTGCTTTTCGTTCTTTCACATCTACTAGCTTGATATAAGGTACATTAAACGATGGCTCGGAGCGAACGGACATGACTTCAATTCGCTTAACAAGTTTTTGGTTGTAAGCATCGACCGCATCTAACCGATAAATCATATTGTATTTATCAACATGTGTCGCCGAATAACGCAACGTGCATAATGGGTTGAGGGACGCAATCGCCTCTTTTGATTTTGGCGTCGTATCGACACTTTGCGGCTCATCAATAATAACAATCGGGTTTGTTTGTCGGATAAAATCAATCGGTCGGTATCCGTTTAAACGATCATTTGGACGGTGAATGACGTTTGCTTTATCTTCTTTTTCTGGATCTTCAAAGCTTTTGCGAAAAGCATCAATATTAATAATCATCACTTGAATCGTCGTAGCGGTCGCAAAATTGCGGACGCGATCCAATTTTTGTGAATCGTAAATAAAATATTCTAGCGGCTTGTTGTCATATAGTTCATTAAAGTGATCACTTGTTATTTGCAGCGATTTATAAACACCTTCACGAATGGCGACCGATGGTACAACGATGACAAACTTTGTAAAACCGTAATGTTTATTTAATTCGTAAATCGTTCGCAAGTACACATACGTTTTCCCAGTTCCTGTTTCCATCTCGATGGTGAAATTCATCCCGTCTAACTTCTCGCTGCGCGGCAAGCCGTTTTTCAGCTGAACGTCTTGAACGTTTTTTAAAATTTCATCCGACGTAAGATCTAAACGATTTCCTATCCCGAGCGCTGTTTGAATCATCCCCGCATTTGGTCCATATGAAACGGTGAAGTTCGATTGGCTCAGTTCCTGTCCGTTAAAAATTTGCACAACGGAATCAATCGCTTGTTTTTGGTAGGTTAAATCTCCACGAAACTTTAGTTTCATCTCCTACACACTCCTTACGTCATTGATTCCGTTCTTTTTCAATGTTTGAATGGCATTTATTTTCACTGAATCGTTCATAAAGCCAGATTCTTTAAAAATGACTTTCGGCGATAAATGTTCGGACTTATGTTTCATCATTTCGTGGACAATGTCTAAATCAATGTCATTTTCTAAACATAGCAGCACCGAACCGAAACCGACGTTGTAAATCGTTTTGCCGTTGTAGTCGATTTCTTCAATTGGTGTCGTCAGCGGCAGACCGATTTTTAGTAAAATTTCATACAATAAATCTTCTTTTGTACGGTCTTCTTTCAGATTATTTAGCTGCTCTACCAAATCTTTCTCGAAGTTCTCAAAATCAGGATCCCACGGCTTTACGTTTGAAGAGTCCAATTTAAACACTTTAAAGCCTATATCTAAATCCGTTTTGCCTGTTTCTTGCACGATCTTTTCCCCCGCACGACGAATGCGCTCTTTCCCAATCTCGCAAATGTTTTTATAGCCGGCTTTATATGCTTCTGAATTCTCGTCAGTTGGCTCTGGTAGCTGTACCATAATAAACTTCCGATTTCCACCATATTCGGCATTCAATTGCATTACTGCATGAGCGGTAGTCGCGGAGCCGGAGAAGAAGTCGAGAATTAAATCCTCCCCATCGGTAGTTAATTCAATAAAAAATTTTACTAACGAAACTGGTTTCGGAAAGTCGAAAATGCTGTCTACCTCTAGTAGTTTCTCAACTGTTTGAGAACCTATTTTTGTTGAGCCTTTTTCTTTTAAAACAGTTGGAGGATTAATTATGGTGCGCTCTTTTTTGTATCTTAGTACCCCATTACTATTGAAGTAAAAATCTATAACTTTCTGTCCTTTACTATCATATGTTTCTTTACCACTAAACCAGGATTCCATTTGTTTTTTCATAGCCCAACCAGCTTCAAGCGTTACTGGCTCAGCTAATTTATTATCTTTAGAGATCATTCTACCTTTTATTAGCCGGATTTTCTCTGTTCCTCCCCATTCTCCAGTAAATTCTGTGCCGTCAGGAGCTTCAAATCTTACACCTGATGGAAATTCAAAAATACTGGCTGGATTTTTTGTTGAAATTTTTTTGGTAGCCCTGTCCTCAATTACTCCTTCCCCACCAGAAAAGTTAGGTAATATTTCCTTGTTTTTCGCGTAAGCTAAAACATATTCATGTGACCTAGTAAAATGCCCAGCCTGAGTACCGGTTCCCAAGTCCCAAATTAATTCAGCAAGTAAATTTTCTTCTCCAAAAACTTCGTCCATAATTTTTCTCAAATTAGCTTTTTCTCTATCATCAATACTAATAAAAATAACCCCATCTTCCCTCAATAAATTCCTCGCCAGCTTTAACCGCGGGTACATCATATTCAGCCAATCGGTATGATATCGTCCGTTTGTTTCGGTATTTGCCTTTGTTGTTTGTTGCGTCATTTCTTTATAGTTTTTAATGTTATCGCGGAAGTCGTCTTTATAAACAAAATCTTTGCCGGTGTTGTATGGCGGGTCGATGTAAATCATTTTAATTTTGCCAAAGTATGATTTTTGCAATAGTTTCAATACTTCGAGGTTGTCCCCTTCAATATAAAGGTTCTCCGTCGTGTCCCAGTTTTTGCTTGATTGTTTGTCTGGTCGAAGCGTTCCGGTTGTCGGCGTTTGTGCGAGTTTCATCGCCTGTGTTTTGCCGTGCCATGTAAATTCATATCGTTCGTTGTGTTTTTCAATTTCTTCACCAAGCACAAGTTTTAGTTTCTCAAAATCGATTTTTCCTTCGGTCACGACTTCTGGGAATAGCTGTTTCAATGCTTCAATGTTTGTTTTCACTAAATCCAACGATTTCCCGTCTAGCTTTTCCATCGTTTTTCCCCTTTCATCTTCATTGTTGTTTCAATTGCTCGATTTGTGTTGTTAATTACGGTAAAGTTCCTCGATCCTTTAGTTATAAAACCTATTTCGACACGGTTTTATTGTATCAAAATAAAGATGACAGAAACTGTCGAAATTAGTCGGAAACGTGCGTCAATACGAGAAAAAACTCTACAATTATAGTAAAAAGCAAAAACCCTCATCGCTAATGAAGGGGCTCCCCATCAATTTATTCAGCTCACTTCTCATGAACGCCTAAATGTTTCTTAAACGCCTTTTGCAGAATTTGTGAGTAGCTTACATGATGTTTTGTTACTAAGTCATTCATCCAGGTTATCAATTTTATTAAAATCATAAAATAACGACAAAGATTTTAATAAAATTG
>NZ_JBTZSY010000076.1:0-6012 GCF_054815885.1 Anoxybacillus sp. TBDG-1 | reverse complement strand
AACCAAAAAAATCGGTCGAGAAAAAAATCTCCCACAAAGTCTTGACTCAAACAAGGAAATGTGGGGGATTGACTCGTGAACAATGAACAACAAAAAATTCCGCAGGCGACCGCAAAGCGACTACCGTTGTATTATCGTTTTTTGAAAAATTTACATGCATCAGGAAAGCAACGTGTATCTTCAGCGGAGTTAAGTGAAGCCGTAAAAGTCGATTCAGCAACGATTCGCCGTGATTTTTCATACTTTGGTGCGCTTGGAAAAAAAGGATACGGTTATAATGTGAATTATTTGCTGTCGTTTTTCAGAAAAACGTTAGATCAAGATGAAACGACAGAAGTCGCGTTATTTGGAGTCGGTAATTTAGGGACGGCATTTTTGAACTACAATTTTAGCAAAAACAATAATACGAAAATCGTGATGGCGTTCGATGTAGATCCAGATAAAGTCGGAACAGAAGTCGGAGGAGTTCCGGTTTATCATTTAGATGAATTGGATGAAAAACTCGGTGGAATTACAGTAGCGATCTTAACTGTCCCTGCTCAAGTTGCTCAACCGATTACTGACCGACTTGTCCAAAAAGGCATTAAAGGAATTTTAAACTTCACGCCTGCTCGTCTGCATGTGCCAGAGCACATTCGTGTTCATCATATTGATTTGGCAGTCGAATTGCAGTCACTCGTTTACTTTTTAAAACATTACGGAAATGAGTAAACCTCCCGTTTATGAGCGGGAGGTTTTTTTTAATAAAGAACGAATTGCTGCACCGAAATCAAATGTTGCAATTAGGATGAATAACATCGTCGTTATGTCCCAAATGCCATCATCGGCACTATCCACAGCAAAATAAGTAAATAAAATGCCCATTAGAAAATAAAACAACGGTTCAGATTTCATGAAAACAGCCCCCAAATCACGAATTGCATTTGTTCTGCTTCGCGCATCATTTTTTCAATTTCTTCAGCAAATAATGTTTGAATGGCGACGACAAAGGTGTTCATGAGCACATGGGCCACAATAGGTACGAGAATACGTTTTGTTTTGACATATAAAAACGCAAATACAAATCCCATCGTTGCATAAAGAAGCAAATGCTCGAACTCTAAATGAACAACAGCAAATAAAAGTGAACTGACAAGGGCTGATAAAAGAAAGTTATATTTTTCATACAACGTTCCAAAAATAATTTTTCGAAAGATGACTTCTTCTAAAATCGGTCCAACGACTGAAGTGACGAGAATAAGTGCGGGTGTAAGCTTTACCATTTCAACGATGCGTCTTGTATTTTCAGATCCCATCTCGACACCAAATACATGCATTTCAATATTAGCTGCAATGCCTTGGGCGAAAAGGGCAAGAAAAAATCCCCCGATCGTCCAAAAGATCGACGCTCCAATTGATGCTCGATGACGATCATATGAGTATTTCATATCTTCTTTCATGAAATACAGAACGAGAAGCAAAGCGATAGAGAAACTAATGACAGCCCAATAGCCTGAGGCAATTGAAAAAGCTATTTCTTTATTTGACGCGTTAATAAATCCACTATGTGCGAGCAAAGGAACGCCAATTAAACTGGATAGTTGCATAGCAATGTATGTAATGATGACATACCAATATCGCTTTTCCACGTGTTCAACCCCTTTTCACAAAATGAGTACTTTTTCATTTTACCATATTTTTTGTATGAATTTCGAAAGGAAAGACATAATGAAAAAGGGAAACATTTAGTGAAAAATTTTTAACTTCCTACTTGCAAAATTGAAAAAAGTTCATTAATATAATAAGTGTGTTAGCACTCAATAATAACGAGTGCTAATAACGGAACGAAAATCTAATTAAGGAGGTCGTTTGCCGTGTTGAAGCCACTAGGTGATCGCATTGTCATTGAATTAATCCAAACTGAAGAGAAAACAGCGAGCGGAATTGTTTTACCAGACACAGCGAAAGAAAAACCACAAGAAGGAAAAGTTGTTGCTGTTGGTTCAGGTCGCGTTCTTGATAATGGTGAGCGCGTAGCCCCAGAGGTAAGCGTTGGTGACCGCATCATCTTCTCAAAATATGCGGGTACAGAAGTGAAATATGACGGAAAAGAGTACTTAATTTTACGTGAAAGCGACATTTTAGCTGTGATTGGTTAATCGTTCGTCTGATAACATATAAAGCATACAAAAAATACTTAACAAACAATGATCATCAAGGGGGTAAGATGTATGGCAAAAGAAATTAAATTCAGTGAAGAAGCTCGTCGTGCGATGTTACGCGGTGTAGATAAATTAGCTGACGCAGTAAAAGTCACATTAGGTCCAAAAGGTCGTAACGTTGTATTAGAGAAAAAGTTCGGTTCTCCATTAATTACAAATGACGGTGTAACGATTGCAAAAGAAATTGAATTAGAAGATCCGTTTGAAAATATGGGTGCGAAGCTTGTTGCGGAAGTAGCAAGCAAAACAAACGACGTTGCTGGTGACGGTACGACAACAGCGACTGTATTAGCGCAAGCGATGATTCGCGAAGGGTTGAAAAACGTAACAGCTGGCGCGAACCCAATGGGCATTCGCAAAGGTATTGAAAAAGCTGTTGCGGTCGCTGTGGAAGAATTAAAAGCGATCTCGAAACCGATCGAAGGCAAAGACTCCATTGCTCAAGTTGCAGCTATTTCTGCGGCTGACGAAGAAGTAGGTCAATTAATCGCGGAAGCAATGGAGCGCGTTGGTAAAGATGGTGTCATTACATTAGAAGAGTCTAAAGGTTTCACAACAGAATTAGATGTTGTGGAAGGTATGCAGTTTGACCGTGGTTATGTATCTCCATACATGATTACAGACTCTGATAAAATGGAAGCTGTATTAGACAATCCATACATCTTAATTACAGATAAAAAAGTTTCAAGCATTCAAGAACTTCTTCCTGTGTTAGAGCAAGTTGTTCAACAAGGAAAACCATTGTTAATCATCGCTGAAGATGTAGAAGGCGAAGCGCTTGCTACATTAGTTGTGAACAAACTCCGTGGTACATTCACAGCTGTTGCAGTTAAAGCACCTGGCTTCGGTGATCGTCGTAAAGCAATGCTTCAAGATATCGCAATTTTAACAGGCGGTGAAGTGATCACAGAAGAGTTAGGTCGCGAATTGAAATCAACAACAATTGCTTCACTTGGTCGTGCGGCGAAAGTTGTTGTAACGAAAGAACATACAACAATTGTTGGCGGCGCTGGTCGTGCAGAAGACATTCAAGCACGCATCAATCAAATCCGTGCTCAATTAGAAGAAACTACTTCTGAGTTTGATCGTGAAAAATTACAAGAACGTTTAGCAAAATTAGCTGGCGGTGTTGCGGTAATCAAAGTTGGTGCTGCAACAGAAACAGAATTGAAAGAGCGCAAATTACGCATTGAAGACGCATTGAATGCAACACGTGCGGCAGTTGAAGAAGGTATCGTTGCCGGCGGTGGTACTGCGTTAGTGAACGTGTACAATAAAGTTGCAGCGATTGAAGCTGAAGGCGACGAAGCAACTGGTGTGAAAATCGTTCTTCGTGCAATCGAGGAGCCAGTTCGTCAAATCGCACAAAACGCTGGCTTAGAAGGTTCTGTCATCGTAGAGCGCTTAAAAACAGAAAAACCTGGCATCGGCTTCAACGCAGCAACTGGAGAATGGGTTGACATGATCGAAGCGGGTATCGTTGATCCGACAAAAGTAACTCGCTCTGCACTTCAAAACGCAGCATCTGTTGCCGCTATGTTCTTAACAACTGAGGCAGTAGTTGCTGACAAACCAGAAGAAAACAAAAATACACCAGGCATGCCTGACATGGGCGGCATGATGTAATATAAAAGAGAACTAGTCACAGTTAAAAATACATTCAAACGTAAGGGCTACTTCCTTTGTAAAGGGGGTAGTCCTTTTTGTGTTGTTAAAATTTGCATATCAAGATTTTATTGACGACAGACGTTTTAAGAACACGACTAAAACGAATATCAAAAATTATGAAATGACTTTAGGGAAATTTGTAGACTATTGTATTGAGAACGAAGTGGTAAACGCTGAGGATATTACTTAAAGTCATGTGCGGCAATATCTTTTAAAATGTCAAGAAAAAGGTGATAAAACTGGAACCATTAACACCAAATTGCTGAGGATTCGAGCATTTTTGAATTATTTAGTTGAATGTGGAGTCATTAAAACTAACCCTGCCAAGAAAATTAAACCACAAAAAGAAGACGTTAAGATTGAGGTTTTCAGCGATGAACAAATTAACCAAATGTTAAACTTTTATAGGCGTATCAGACGGCGAGAAAAAAGTTATGTTGCTTATCGAGATTACATGATTATTGTAACAATTCTTGGCACAGGGATAGGACGATGTGAAATTATCAACCTTCAATGGTCTGACGTTGATTTTGTAAATAAATCAATATCGGTGTTCGTAAAGAACAGAAGAAAGGAAACTATTCCTATTACAGATAAGTTGGCAAAAGAACTGGCGGCATATCAAATCTTCTGTAAACAATATTGGGGAAATTTAAGCGATTATGTTCTTGTGAAACGAGATAACACCCAAATGACTGACAATTCATTGATGTTAGTTTTCAAATATCTGGGGCAAAAAATGAATTTTGCTTCATCACCAGAAGATGTACTTGCACCTGTCATGAAAGTATGTTAGCTGTTTCTAGCCGAACCCGCAGTGCAAAACGCTGGATATTTCGGTATCCGTATCCCTGACGTTTCATCAGCTTGATATTGTTTTTGGTAAGTAGAAAATGTATTAAATGGCAATTAAAAATGCACCACTTGCCAATCTCTATATTTACTTACTGTGTAATAACCCTCGGTGCTAGATAAAATCGAGTAAGCATAAAAATAGCCCTTTCCTGTGGATCTCCTGTAGAATGAAAGTGCGACCAAACATTCGAAAGGAGAATCCCCATGCAAGAGCACTTTCATTTTACAACAGACAAAGCGAAAATTCAAAAACAATATGCAGCGATTTTCTTTTTTGTTTCTGCCCAGCTGTCATAAATTCCATGCTATCTTCAACGTCGCAATCGTCATTTGGCGAAACGAGAAGACGCAGTGATCATTGCCATTCATCTGTTAGGAAAGTTGATTGGCTTCTCCTCCGAACGTGCATGGCATCGCTTTGTTACTGGGAACTTGTTCACGGATGGACGTTTTCTCGAACGTTCTTGATACAATCGCCGTTGCCGAGCGCTGCGCTTTGCGATCAAATGGATTCGTCATGAACTAGCGAAACGTGGTCAACACCATGCCTATGCGGTAGTAGATAGCATGCCAATCGAGTTGTGCCATGCCGCAAGAATGTACCGTGTCAAACGATTTCAAGGCATCGCTGACATCGGGTTTTGTGCATCGAAAAAGCAGTGGTACTATGGGTTTAAGTTTCATCTTCAGGTGACAGACCAAGGGCTACCTATGGGGTACGTGGTAACCGAGGCGTTCTGTCACGATCGAACCGCAGCTGAAACCATCATGACTCAAATTCCTCACCCCTATAACTTGGGTGACAAAGGATTCATCAGTAGTGAATGGAAAAAAAAGTTGTATGCGGCGTACCAAATCGCCTTTTGGACTCCATCTCGCAAAAACCAAAAACACCGCCCATCGGAATCATGGGAGACATGGCTCAAACAAAAACGGAAAGTCATTGAAACGGTATTCTCCGTCCTTGTTGACCAGTATCGTATGACAGAAATTCGTGCGAATTCGATTGCGGGATTTGAAGTAGCACTCGATGGTATCTTGTTGGTGTATTCACTTGTAACACTCGGGCTAGTTGAGCGCTAGCGCTCAACTAGCACCACGGGTTGAAATAATGTTAAGCCTACTCGCTTTGAGTAGGTTCTTTTTGCTCGTAAAAAGAAGGCGGAGTGATGGCTCCGCCTTTGTGACCACGTGACCACATTTTGACCACATATTTAATAAAAATCTATGATTTTTCAAAGTGTTGAAAAAGTAGGACGTCAAGAAAAAGTTCACTTTCCTCGTGAAC
>NZ_JBTZSY010000075.1:0-6107 GCF_054815885.1 Anoxybacillus sp. TBDG-1 | reverse complement strand
ACTTTATAAATAATTAATAGATTATTTATAAAGTTTTGTAAGTTTTCTGTAACGGGCGGAGAGGATGAAAGTGTTAATCGTTGATGATCATGATTTAATCCGTAAAGGCATTCGTTTACTTCTTGAAGGTTTTCCAGATGTAGAAGTGATCGGGGAGGCAAGCAACGGTTGCGATGCCATTACACTTGCATTAAAACACCATCCAGATGTGATTTTGCTCGACCTTTCGATGCCGACAGGGCTTGATGGATTTACAACTGCAAAAACGATTATGGATGAATTAGAAGATGTGAAAATTATCGTTTTAACGATGCATGATGAAGAAATATATGTGCAAAAAGCGATTCAATATAACATTCATGGCTATTTGTTAAAAAATAGCCAAACAAACGATTTATACGAAGCGTTGCAAGCGGTATACGGTGGGAAACGGTTTTATCGCACACATATTCCTGATGAACATCTTGAAAAAATGTTTGCAGAAAAAGAGCCAAAATCCCCGCTTACAAATCGTGAGCGAGAAATTGTTCGTCTGACGTTTTTAGGGTATACGAACAACCAAATTGCAAACAAGTTAAAAATCAGTCCGAAAACAGTGGAAAATCATAAAACGAACATTATGCAAAAGCTCGGCATTAAAGAAAAACATGAGCTCATTCAGTACGCCTTAAAAAATCATATTGCGGATTTAGTGTAAAGGGAGCGTTTCGTGATGGAATATACAGTTTCCTATTTGCTTGTTCTTTTCCTTATTGGTGCAATTGGTTCCATTTTATCAGGGATGGTTGGCATCGGCGGCTCAGTCATTAAATATCCGATGCTTTTATATATTCCTCCGCTTCTCGGCTTTGTCGCTTTTACGGCACAAGAAGTAGCTGCCATTAGTGCGGTACAAGTGTTTTTCTCGACGCTAGCCGCACTCGTTGTATTTAAAAAAGGTGGATACGTATCGTTTCGGCTTGTCGGTTATATGGGAACAGCGATTGTTATCGGTAGCTTTATCGGGGGATACGGTTCGAAGTTTTTAGCTGATGAGACGATTAACTTTGTGTATGCCATTTTAGCATCGATCGCAGCGATATTAATGTTTTTCCCAAAACCAAAAGGAAGCGAAGAAGTATCAGCAGAGCAACTCACATTTAATCGCTTGTATGCAGTCGTATTATCTTTTATTGTCGGAGTTGCTTCTGGCATTGTTGGAGCGGCAGGGGCGTTTATTATTGTACCAATTATGCTCGTCATTTTAAAGGTGCCGACACGCATCGCGATTGGTTCATCTGTGGCGATTACGTTTATTTCATCGATCGGAGCGACGGTCGGGAAAATAATGGGTGGACATATGCTTCTCATTCCATCGATTGTGATGGTTATTGCTAGTTTACTAGCCGCTCCCGTTGGAGCAAAACTAAGTCAAAAAATAAATACGAAAGTGCTCGAATATATTTTACTTGTATTAATTGTAGCGACTGTGATAAAAATTTGGTATGAAATGTTGACGTAAGCTGGCTCGTTTGAGTCGGCTTTCTTTTGTTCGTTGCAACGCCCATGAAAATTTGGTATCATGTTAAATAGTGGAAAAATAAAATAAATAGGATGATGGGGATGAAACGAGCACGTATTATTTATAACCCGACGTCAGGACGAGAAATATTTAAAAAACATTTACCAGATGTACTTATTCGTTTAGAACAAGCAGGATATGAAACGTCATGTCACGCGACAACAGGAGCGGGGGATGCGACAGCGGCGGCAAGAAAAGCGGTTGAACGCAAATTTGACCTCGTTATTGCCGCAGGTGGAGACGGAACGATTAACGAAGTAGTCAACGGGCTAGCTGATGCATCGTATCGACCAAACCTCGGCATTATTCCAGTCGGTACGACGAACGATTTTGCCCGAGCGATCGGTGTACCGCGCTCGATTGAAGGAGCATGTGATGTCATCGTAAACGGAGAAGCCGTGCCAATTGATATTGGGGCGGTAACAAATGAAGGAAAAACGCATTATTTCATTAATATCGCAGGTGGCGGACGTTTGACAGAATTAACGTACGAAGTGCCAAGCAAATTAAAGACGATGATTGGCCAACTTGCTTACTATTTAAAAGGAATAGAAATGCTTCCTTCCCTCCATCCTGTTCACGTAAAAATCGAGTACGATGGGAAAATGTTTGAAGGGGCTGTCATGCTTTTTCTCGTTTCGCTTACGAACTCGGTTGGTGGTTTTGAAAAATTAGCACCCGATTCATCATTAAACGATGGCATGTTTGATTTAATTATTTTAAAGGAAACGAGCTTAGCTGAGTTTATTAAAATTGCAACGCTAGCAATACGCGGCGAGCATATTCACGATCCGCACATCATTTATACGAAAGCAAATCGAGTTAAAGTATATACAGAAGAAAATATGCAACTCAATTTAGATGGCGAGTATGGTGGCATGCTTCCGGGAGAGTTTGTCAATTTGTATCGTCATATCAACGTATTTGTTCCGAAAGAAAAAGCTGAACAAATGAGAACAGGGGAGTAATCCTGTTCTTTTTTGTTCCACTATGCTACAATCTTGACAGCATTTTGCGGAAGGGGAAAGAAATATGGAAGCACCAGTAGCAAAAAACGAATATTACGATGTCATATTTGAGGACTTAACACACGACGGTGCAGGGGTGGCGAAAATCGATGGCTTTCCGATTTTTGTTGCGAACGGGCTCCCAGGCGAAAAAGCGAAAATTAAAGTCATTAAAGTAAAAAAAGGCTACGGCTACGGCCGTTTGATCGAATTATACGAACGAAGCACGGATCGTGTAGAGGCACCGTGCACTGTTTATAAGCAATGCGGGGGCTGTCAGTTGCAACACCTTAGCTATGAAGGGCAATTGAAGGCGAAACATAAACATGTGAAAGAAGTATTGGCGCGCATCGGAAAAGTGGAACATGCGATCGTTCATCCCGTCCTTCGTATGAATGAGCCATGGCGATATCGAAACAAAGCGCAAGTGCCCGTCGGTGAGCGTGAAGATCGGCTTGTCGCAGGTTTTTATAAAGAAAGAAGCCATGATATTATCGATATGGACGCCTGTTTGATCCAGCAAGAAATGAACGATATCGTTGTACAAACGGTCAAACACATTTGCGAGCAGTATAACATTCCAGCCTACAACGAACAAACGCATAAAGGCGTCCTTCGGCATATTATGGCACGCTACGGGGCAACGACGAAAGAAGTGATGGTCGTTTTCATTACTCGTACCGAGGAGTTGCCTCATAAAAACAAAATCGTTGAGGAGATTGTAAAACGTGTACCAAACGTGAAGGCGATCGTCCAAAATATAAACCCGAAGCGAACAAATGTCATTATGGGAGAACAGACGCGTGTCCTTTGGGGCTCGGAATATATTTATGATTATATCGGCGACATTCGTTTTGCGATTTCCGCCCGTTCATTTTATCAAGTGAACCCGGAACAAACGAAAGTGTTATACGAGAAAGCGTTAGAATATGCAGAGTTGACTGGAAAAGAAACAGTTATCGACGCCTACTGTGGCATCGGAACGATTTCGCTCTTTTTAGCGAAAAACGCAAAAAAAGTATACGGGGTCGAAGTCGTTCCAGAAGCGATTGAAGACGCCAAGCGAAACGCTGAACTAAATGGCATCACAAATGTACAATTTGCGGTCGGAGAGGCCGAAGTCGTCATTCCGAAATGGTACGAGCAAGGAGTAAAGGCGGACTGTATCGTCGTTGACCCACCGCGAAAAGGCTGTGACGAAACATTATTACAGACAATGATCGCCATGAAACCGAAGCGCATCGTCTACGTCTCGTGCAACCCAGCTACTCTTGCCCGCGACTTGCGTATGTTAGAAGACGGCGGCTATCAAACGCTCGAAGTCCAACCTGTCGACATGTTCCCGCATACTGTGCATGTGGAGTGCGTTGCGAAGTTAGAGGTTAGTTTTGTACACACCAAATAAACTCGTTCCAATCCATTCATAACGAGAAATAAAATAATCTTTACACACAAAGGATCATTAGTCTTATACATGATCCTTTGTGTTTTAAAGAGAAAATATTTCGGTTCATCACCAAAAGTTTTACTTGACTTTTTCTGAGCACATTCTATTTACTTTTTTAAGAAAGTAAGTAAATCAATGATTTTGCGCATCTTTGTACAGGAAACCGTATTGCTTGTCAAGTACATGTTGTGGTGATGAACCTCTTTTTTGTACTATTCATAATTAAGGAGATGGATGGAGGAATGGGAAGATTTGTTGTGATTTTTATCTTTCTTATCTTGGTCATTATCGTAGGATTGTTTTTTTATCAAGGGAACGATTTCAAGAAAAATGATTCTATATCTAGTTCCGATGAAGATATTTCTAGTTTACATACAGTAAAAGGCGTGATAGATGTTGGGAAAGCAGTGAGCGAATCCATCAGAGATCATGGAAAAACTTATCGGAAAGGGGAATACATCGCTGCAGGGCACATCATTCTCAGTACAGAACAAAAAGCGAATGATAGGTATTTTTCCTAGGAAAAGAAGCGGATTATCTTCCGCTTCTTAATTATTGAACGTTCAAATGGATTTGATTACAATTCCATGACTTTCTTGGCTTTTTCGCAAGTAATGAAGCGATAAAACCGAATATCGGGAACGCTATCGTTATGAGTAATATTTCATGATACCCTTGAAATAAATCATAGCCAATTCCAAATGGAAGAGGTCCAAATGCGGAACCTATAACCATTATCATCGTCGCAACACCATTAATACTTCCAATGTATTTTCTCCCAAAATAGTCAGGCCAAATAATGTTAAGGGTAATTCGTTCTAACCCGCCAACAATTCCCCACATAACCCCAAAGAGAAAAGCGAATGGTACACTATTTGTAAAAAGCAATAAAAGTAAAATGATGATTTCTCCTAAAAAAACAATAGACAACATAATATTTACCCTTACTTTTTCTAAAATAAAGCCTGAGATAAATGAAATTGGGAACCCTACAACCGCCATAAGGCTCAGTACAATCGCGGCGTATTGAGGGGCTATTCCACTTTCCCCAAAAATCGAAAGTAAATGAAAAGTTAGACCCGTATTGACCATTGCGGGAATACCGACGCAAAGGAGAATGAGCCAAAAGGATTTTGTTTTCATTGCTTCTTTTAGTGTCCAATTTTCTTCATTTATTAAATTTTTTTCTTTATGATTAAATTCTTTTGTCTTGCTTATACCGTCTGGAAGAAAACCCATATCTTCAGGGCGATTTCGAATAAAAAGAAAAGCAAGTGGAGTAAAGAATAATAGTAAAATGATTCCCCATACTCGCCAAGCAACTTGCCAGTTCCACATTTCAATTAACCAAGCATTTAGAACAGGAAATAAAGCAGAGCTTAAAAATCCCCCAACCGCCATAAAGCTTAATGCACGTCCTCTTTTTTGAATAAACCATTGAGGAACTAATGTATGAGGTATAAGTGTCATCGACCCTTGACCAAAAAGACGAATTAAAAAGAAACCAATAAACATCATGAAACTATTTACAACAAAGCTGTTAAATAAACAAGAAAAACCTAAAATAATTGAAATAATTACTGTCATCAATCGTTGTCCTAATTTATCTACAAGATTCCCTATAAATACCATTAAAATACCAGCAAGAAGCGTGGCGATAGAATAAAGACTAGATATATGAGATCTCGACCAACCAAACTCCTTAATATATTCATCAATAAAAACTGCATTCGAATATGTTTGACCAGGACCAGAAAAGAAAACGCCTAAAGCCCCGATCCATACAATCACCCAGCCATAAAAAATAGAAGACACATGTTTTCTTTTATTAAACAAAGTCACTTACCCTCCAATTTACTTCTCTTATTCTAACATATATATTCAATGGTATATGATATATTTTTATTTATAATTTAGTCAAATGAAATATAATTGACTGCATTTACTCTTTACTGTAAGATATGAAACGAAGAATTTATTCATGGAGGTTAGTAACTGTTAAAATGTTTTTTTAAAAATCCATAAAAATCTATATAAAATTTATAAAAAATTACAAGGCAAAAGAGCAAATAAAGCCAAGAGAATGGTTAAG
>NZ_JBTZSY010000074.1:0-6380 GCF_054815885.1 Anoxybacillus sp. TBDG-1 | reverse complement strand
TAAGTGTCCAATTTTATTTGTCGGAAACTGTCCACTTTAGTTTAGCAGTTACAAATGTTTTGCTCACCATCATATTTTTCTTTTTTACATCCTGTAACTTTTGCTTTAATACGCGCATTAAAATCGTTGTCGCAATATTTTTTTGCGGCAATGCCCATAGTTTTTTGATATTTTCTTCATTCAACAAATCAAAACTTTCCGATGAAACCGCTTGAGTCAACACCATCACTTCATCTTCTAAAATTGCTTCTTCCAACATTTTTGAAATTCGCTCATTCACTTCTTTTAAATCTGGCGTACCCGTTCGTGAAGATTTCATAATAAACGAACGGACAGCGATAAAATAAGAAATTTCCTCTTTTTGTTCTTTCGTAAGCAAACCGGTGCAAATTTTATAAACATCTCTCAGCTTTTTCGTTTCCGTCATAAACAGCCATTTTCTTTTTTCCGTTTGCTGCACAAATTCCGCCCCGTCGCGAATGACTTCATAGCGCTTTTTATCGCTATCACCGAAAAAGGCGCGATAATCAAACGAATGGAACATATTGCGCAACACTTCGAGGATGTTTAACGCGATGTCGCAAGCTTGGCTGTTTTCTTGCACTTTATCTTGGTCGCGTTTCGTATACGTTTGTAGTGCTTCCATTAAATTTTTCTTTAAACCGATATAATCGACGATCAAACCGCCTGTCTTGCCCGGGTAGACACGATTGACACGAGCGATCGCTTGCATTAAATTGTGTGCCTTCATCGGCTTGTCAATATACATCGTATCAAGCGCCGGTACATCAAAACCGGTGAGCCACATATCAACAACAATGACAATTTTAGTCGAAGCAACTGCTTTTCTCATGCCGTAATATTGATGATACGCCGGCATAATTTTGCTTCGTTTGTAAATAAAGTAGAGTTTAAAATGACATCTAAAAGACGTTTCGGCTCAAATAAGCCAAACATTAATGTTTCTAACTCACGGTTTTCCTTTACTTCATCTACTTCATCTTCTGAATTAATTTTCGTCCAAGCCATAAACCGGTCAAACGGCGCGCGGTAATCGTTCCCGCGCCCGCTTTTACCCCATCGTTAATAACAAGAAATGCATTACAATAAAACAATGACGGAATATGGACGTTCATATAATTTTTTAGCTATTTCCTTGCGTCCATTCATATAGAATTTGTTTTCATACCTTATGAGAATTCATAAGAAAGTTGACAGATTTGAGTTCCACACTATTAGTAACACTGCAAATTAAATCGACTATGAATTCTGAATCTATAAGACAAATTTTATTCTCTTGTGCAAATCTCTTTGCTTCTTCTGTAAAACCTGAATGGCTAAAGAAAATTAAATAAACAGGGTTATGCCTAACATGGATATGTGTATCCTTATCGAACCTAATAAAAAGCGAACCCCCTATTAATTTCCTAATATAGCTTGTATCTACAGGAGAGTCATAAAACTTTACTTGTGATAAAAAAACAATATTTTGGGGTAATAATATATTCAATAGTGGATTGCTAGTCTCACTTTGAAAAGTGTATTCACCAGTAATGTCTATACCTAAGTCATTTGAACTTGTGGTAATATAAACGTTACTAAAATTAAAATCCTGTAAAAACAAGGCACAGAATTTCTCATATATTCTATGTCCGTTTTGTAATCGCTTTATTGCATTTAACTTTTCTTCCAAAGCTCTCTTTAGGCCATTATTAATACTAAGACCGTAGGTAGATTTTTCGATATAATACGTAAAGGAATTTTTTAGCAGATTAATTTTGCTTCTACCGCCAGTATTTTTAATCTCGCTTTCAAGAACTTTAATAAATTCTTGAAAATCAGGATTATTGATGTAAGCTATTGTAAACATTATATCTTCTGGTTCGATATTTAACTTTAAATCCTCCACCAAAGAATAGCAATTATCAAACAAATATTGTGAAAGCTCTTTCTTATTATCATTAAAGTTTTTTATTATATGTTTACTTATTTTTCTTTTTATCCTATGATTTAGACTCTCCATAACTAATCAACCTTATCTGTTTAACCTTTTCTTCTTAATTTCAAGCATATCTAAACTATCTATAATAATATCTCTTATTTTTAATAGGTCATTCTCGAGATTAATGCTCCATTCAGCAGTTAAAGGTGTCCTTGTTAATTCTTTTTGAATAGAAATTAATTTGTTTTTCCAAACCTCTTCTTGGGATATACCTGAATTTTCTTTCACATTTTCAAGAATAATATTCCAATTAACATTTCTATCATTTCTCGTTAAACTAACCAATGTATCTTTTACATCTTCTGGATTTTTCTTGTGTTCTTCTACAATATTAGCAAGAATATCTCTAAATTGTTTAGTGTTAAGACCATCATCTTCTGCACTTTTAATGATAGCAGGTATTTCGATTAACAGTTCCCTCTTTAAATCAGAATCAGGGTATAAATCGACTAATGCTTCTTCATCAAGTGCCCATTCAAACTCTAATTTATCTTCTAACAATCCAAAAAATGCTCTTAATTCCTTATTTTTATCTAACCCTTCCAGATAACCCCAATATTTATCTGGAATAGTGTCACTGATATTGTTTATTTCACGATAAAAAGTATATCTAAGTACGGATTTTCTTACATCGCTACTTGACATTCCTAATTCATACGCTGTTTCTCTAATAACTGTAGCGAAATTTTTATTTTCGTATTTAATCTTACTAACACATAACTCGTATAAGTGTTTTGCTTTAGAAATATCGCTCCATTCTTTCACAACCATTACATTAGCAATACCTTGTGTTACTTTTAATTCTGTTTCATATTCTTCAAAACTCTCATTTTCCTCCTTCACTGCTAAAAGAACAGGGATTTCTGTGTCTATTGAATAACCCTCTATTTCTCCACTTTTCAGACATGCTAATCTGCTATTTCCTTCTACAGCAATATATTTAGCATCTTCGCTATCAAAATGAGACTTTTTTTCATCTGGTAGTGTATCTACCTCTCTAACAACTATTCGATTAACCCATTTAATATTCTGCTTCATACTAGTCAGAAGTTCTTTGGCAGCCTTAGATTTAAAAATTTTTTTCTTAACTCCCTCTTGCGTATCAAAAAATGCCTCTTCACCAAAACGGGGATTAAACGGGTCTAACAGGATATCTCCAATTTTAATATTCTTATTAACTAACTTCATTTCATTCACCCTTTTCTAAATCAATACCATCCTTAATTATACCAAATTATAAGATTTTTTGTAAATTAATATTTTATTTCCTTATAAAAAGTCTCTTCTCTAGCAATGTTGATACATCAAGATTTCGTGTATGGGCTCCTAAAAAATTTTTTCATCAAAAAATTGAATTCTTTGTAAATACAACTGGGGGGCTCAGCTTATGGTGATCGGAAAAGCAGATTCCCCATTCTTTCGGAATGCCTGTGCTTAGAATTTGGAAGGAACATTTTGGATTGTTCGGTTTCTATTAAACTTTTGACATTTGGATGTTCTCGTGCAAATTGGACATTGCGAATTTCCATGAACCGAATGCACGCTCCCTTTTTCTCCTTATTTTCAAATCCTCACTACTTCCCTTCAATTTTCCTCTCAAAATATATATGCAACCGATATTCGCAAATTTCTTGCGTCCATTCGTATAACATGCGTTCGTCTTCCGACGCGATGGAGAAGGTGAGCGAGAAAACGTTATTTGCAAATGAAATAAGCCCGTCGGAACTGCCACTCCATTTCGTCATCGGCATTTTGGCGATGAGTTTCGCGACTTTTTGTTCGTCGTATTGCCATAAGCGTTTCGTTTCTCCGTCAGAGAAATCGATGCGCTTTCGGTATTCTTTTTCCGTCAAATATTGATGGAAAAATGGGGCGGCTTCGGTTGGCGTGATTGGCAAATGCCAATGCGATGATCCGCGGTTTAACATCGCCTGCAAGACGACCATTTTGTAGCTTTTTGTCATCACTGTTCGCTCAACTTCCGTAAACCAAGCTTCGTATTTTAAAAACACTTCTTTTTCGCGTTCGGATAATTCGTTCGCCCAGTAAAGAAAGCCGACGTACGATTGAAACTCATCGCGATATTCTTTGGCGATGCTGCGACCGTGCAAGTGAAGTTCAAGATACGTTGGGCGACGACCGAGTTGTTGTTTGACATCCTCATAGTCGGCAAGGAGTTTTTCTTTGCGCGGTTGTCGTTTTCTACGCATCTCTTCTAATAAGTGAACGACACGAACATCAAAATCGACAACACATCCGTTTGGGGCAACAGGGATCACAGACTTTTGTTTTTTTCTTTCTTCTTTTTGCGTATCAAATAAGGCTAGCTTCACATCGGCATTGCGATAGTTTCCGATTAAGTCGATAATGACGCAATATTGTTTTTCTGGATGGAGACGCAAGCCGCGCCCGACTTGTTGGGTGAAAACCGTTAGTGACTCTGTCGGACGGACAAATAATAACGTATCGACCACGGGAATATCGACGCCTTCGTTAAATAAATCGATGGTGAAAATGGCGTCTAACTTGCCTTTTTCAAGTAATTCAATCGCCTCCGAGCGCGTGATATGTATTTGTTTGGAATGCAAACTAATCGTCCGATAACCGTGGTTATTAAAATAATTGGCTAAAAAATCTGCTTGACGAATCGATGAACAAAACACGAGCGTTTTCGTTTGCTTATATTTCTCCCACGCTTGCAAAATGCGTTCTGCCATTTCGTGACGAAGTTGTGCTTGCAATAGTTGTTCTTCATCGTAGCGGTTGCCGCGCCAAGCAATTTTTGTATAATCTGTATCGTCATATACGCCATAATAGCGAAATGGCGCAAGCCACCCGCGCTGTACCGCTTCGATAAAATCAATGCGGTACGCCACATTTCCGTCGCAAAGCGCGTATACGTCTTTATAGTCATTACGGTCAGGCGTCGCGGTAATGCCAAGTAAAAATTTCGGCTGGAAATAAGAAAGCACACGCTCATATGACTTCGCAGCGGCATGGTGAAATTCGTCAATCACAATAAGGTCAAATGCGTCTTTTGCAAACGTAGTTAAATGTTTTTTCATGCTTAGCGTAAAAATAGACGCAAACACGACATCGGCTTGTCCTTCTTTCACTTTGCCGTCGTAAATACCGAACGTCTTATTCGAAAGCACTTGCGCAAACGAACGCTTCGCCTGATGTAAAATTTCTTCGCGGTGCGCTACAAATAGCACTCTTTGAAACTTTCGAGCGAAAAAGGCAGCCAAGTACGTTTTCCCTAATCCTGTTGCCATGACGACCATCGCACGATCATAACCTTCTTCGTATGTAGCCTCTAGCTGAGCAAGCGCTTCTACTTGCGCAAAGCGTGGCTGAATGGTCCCATATGAAGCCCTTTCATCATAAATCATTTCCGTTTCTTCTTTCTTTGTCGTTGGAAGCATCAACTCTACTTCCTCTAGTTTCGTCCATTGTCGCACGAGATTTGTATGACGTTGGTGATAATCGTCATATTGTTGTTTATATTGCTTTAACGTTTCGGCGTTTACTTGTACCGTTTGCTCCGCATAAAAAAGAGTTAAAAACTCATTCATCACTTGAGCAAATACACTTTCTTCCACACATTTAGGCACGCCAACATTCCATTCAACGCCACTTGTTAATGCAGAACGCGATAAATTCGACGAACCGATAATAAAATATCCATCATTTTGATTTTCAAATAAATACGCTTTCGGGTGAAAGGAAATACCGTTACTTTCCCATAACCGAACTTCAATATTCGGATGAATCGCTATAAGTTGACGTAAAGCTTCTGGCTGTGTGACATATAAATAATCTCCAGCACAAATTTTAATATCTGCTCCTCGTTCAATGGCTTTTTTTAACGGCTCTTTTATTATATCGACCCCCGACTTCATCACAAACGACGTCAACATATAAATCGTTGAGGCTGTTTCAATATGTTCATTTAGTTTTTCAATTAAATGGCTTTTGACAAACTCGATTTTACTCATCGTGTACCTCAATTAAGAAAATTTTCTCTTTAAACCCTCCTCGTTTTTCCGCTTTCGAGGCACGAACGGCTTCGACTTGTTCGATCGTTGCCCCATGGCATTCGGCAAGCGCATGTATAATTTCTAATACATCCGCTAATTCTTCCACCGCTGTGACATCATCTGAGGCGTTCATATATTCCTCTAATTCCTCAAACGCTTTCTTCCGCAACTGTTCGCGATATTCTTCATCACTTAATGTACGCATTGTAAACGTCTTTCCAGATTCCTCAATTATTTTCGGAATTAAATCCCGAACGAGCTTATGATAAACAGGCATTGTAACCTCTCCTCGTATAGTATGTTTAGAAAGATTTTTAAATCGAACTTCCAGTTCGATA
>NZ_JBTZSY010000073.1:0-6762 GCF_054815885.1 Anoxybacillus sp. TBDG-1 | reverse complement strand
ATTATACCATATTTTATAAATAGTATATAGAGTTTAATAATTTTTTATAAAATTATTTTAGCTGTTCTTATCCCTCTCCCTTTATGACGAAATGGTGCCGCATGATCCCGGTCCACCGATAAACGATAATCCACATGTACCTTGTTCTGTGTATAGCTCGGCAACTTGTTCGCGATGCGATGCTGGAATGACGAAACGGTCGTTGTATTTAGCAATCGCTAATAGACGGTACATTTCTTCCATATCTTCACCGGTTAGCCCTAACGACTGAATCATTTGTTCATTTGGTTGTTTATTCGTTTGTAGCGCGCGCATATACAAGCGCATCGCTGCCATTTTTTTCAGTACAGTACGAATGTGCCCTTGATCGCCAGCCGTTAATAAATGAGCTAAATACTCAATTGGAATGCGCATATGATCAATCGCTGGGAAAATGTCGTATTCACTTGCTCGACTCCCCTTTCCTTCAATCATATTTGTAATTGGGCTTAATGGCGGGATGTACCATACCATCGGCAATGTTCGATATTCCGGATGTAGCGGCAAAGCAATTTTCCAATCAACGATCATTTTATAAATAGGTGATTGTTGCGCCGCTTCAATCCATGCTTGTGGAATGCCTTCCTCTTTTGCTTTCGCAATCACTTCTGGATTATGCGGATCTAAGAAAATTGATAACTGCGCTTCATATAAATCTTTTTCATTCGTGACGCTCGCCGCTTCTTTTACACGATCTGCATCATACAGCATTACTCCGAGGTAACGCACCCTTCCTACGCACGTTTCAGAACAAATTGTTGGTAATCCTGCTTCTAATCGCGGGAAGCATAATGTACATTTTTCTGCTTTACTTGTTTGCCAGTTGAAATATACTTTTTTGTACGGACAACTTGATACACAATATCTCCAAGCGCGGCAAGCATTTTGATCTACGAGAACGATGCCATCCTCCTCACGCTTATACATCGCCCCAGATGGACAGCTCGATACGCATGGAGGGTTGACACAATGCTCGCAAATGCGCGGTAAATACATCATAAACACTTGCTCAAATTCCGCTTGAATCGACTGTTCCATTTTCAATACGTTTGGATCTTCTAATGCTGTGACATGCGCACCAGCTAAGTCATCTTCCCAGTTTGGTCCCCATTTTAACTCCATAAACTCGCCGGTTAATACAGATTTTGGTCGAGCGACTGGCTGATGTTTCTTTTCAGGGCTATTTGTTAACGTTTCATAATCGTAATTCCATGGTTCATAATAGTCATCAATCGTTGGTAAATTCGGATTGTAAAATAAGTGAAGTAATCGGTTTGCCTTTGAGCCGGACTTTAGCTCAAGCTCCCCGTTTTTCAATTCCCAACCGCCTTTGTATTTCTCTTGGTCTTCCCATTTTTTCGGATAACCGATGCCAGGTTTCGTTTCTACGTTGTTAAAATACATATACTCGGCACCTGGACGATTCGTCCAGGTGTTTTTGCATGTAACGCTACACGTATGGCACCCAATACATTTATCTAAATTCATCACCATGCCGATTTGTGCTTTAATCTTCAAGCCAATCAACCTCCTTCAACTTGCGAATAATGACGTTCAAGTCGCGTTGGTTTCCTGTCGGACCGTAATAGTTAAATCCATAGCTTAATTGTGCATAACCGCCGATCATATGCGTCGGTTTGACATGAATGCGCGTCGGGCTGTTGTGCGTGCCGCCTCGGTTGTTCGTTAATTTCGACCCAGGCACGTTAATGTGACGATCTTGTGCATGATGCATAAATGCAATTCCTCTTGGAAGACGGTGAGAAACGACTGCACGCGCAACAACAACGCCGTTTCGGTTGAAACATTCAATCCAATCGTTATCTTCAATTCCTGCCTCTTTCGCATCTTCTTTACTTAACCAAATAGTTGGACCGCCTCGGAATAGCGTCAACATCGGCTGTGAATCGAAATACATACTATGAATAGACCATTTATTGTGCGGCGTTAAATAATTAAGCGTAATTTCTTTTCCCTCGATATTTGGGCGATTTTTTTGGAACGGTTTATGCTGCAAAATGGGCTTAAACGTTGCCATCGCTTCACCAAACTCTTGCATTAACTCATGATCAATATAAAATGATTGACGCCCTGTTAACGTCCGCCAAGGAATAAGTCGTTCCACGTTTGTCGTAAATGGCGAATAGCGACGTCCACCTTTTTCCGACCCGCTAAATGCCGGCGATGTAATGACTGTTTTCGGTTGCGCTGTAATTTGTTCAAATGTGAAACATTCTTCTTCTCGTTCTTCTGCTAAATCTTTTAGTTGTAAATTCGTTTTCTTTTCAAGCGATTCCCATGCTTTCACCGCTACATGTCCATTTGTTGTTGATGAAAGTGTTAAAATCGCTTCAGCTACTTTCTTCGCGTCGCTTATATCTGGGCAGCCGTTCGCAACAGTGGCACCTCGAACCGTGCCTAACACATGTTTTAACTTTTCATATTCTTCTTCTACTGACCACGTCATCCCTTTTACACCGAAAGGCGCTTTGACAACGTTTGGACCGAGCGCTGTCATTTTTTCAAATATTTTTGTATAGTCACGTTCAACGACGTGAATTTGCGGCATCGTTTTTCCTGGAATCGGTTCGCATTCTCCTTTACTCCAGTCTTTAATTTTCCCAAACGGTTGCGCTAATTCTTGCGGTGTATCGTGAAGAATTGGTGTTGCCACAACTTCTTTAACTGGCATCATGCCTACTTCTTCCGCTACTTGTGATACGGCCTTCGCAAGCGATTTAAAAATTTCCCAATCTGATCGCGCTTCCCATGGTACGGCAATCGCTGGATTAAACGGATGAATAAACGGATGCATATCTGTGCTACTTAAATCATGTTTCTCATACCATGTTGCTGCAGGTAATACAACATCAGAATATAAAGCTGTTCCAGCCATTCGGAAATCGAGATTAATAAGCAAATCTAATTTTCCTTCTGGCGCTTCTTCACGCCATGTAATTTCTTGCGGACGGAGGCTATCTTTTTCATCGTTCATTAATCCGTGCGACGTACCGAGCAAATGTTTTAAAAAGTATTCATGCCCTTTTCCCGAACTTGAAATTAAGTTGGCGCGCCAAACGATTAAGTTGCGCGGAAAGTTTTTCTCATTATCGGGATCTTCAATCGCAAAACGTAATGTTTTCTCTTTTAACTGCTTCGCTACATATGCTCCGATTTCCTCAACTGTTTTTGCCCCTGACGCTACTGCTTCGTTGTAAAGATCGATCCCATTTTTCTCAAACGTTGGATAGGAAGGCAACCAACCTAAACGAGCTGCAAGAACATTATAGTCGGCATAATGTTGATAACGTGCTCCTTTAACAAGCGGTGATGCGAGCTGTCCAACTGGCGTGTCTTCATAACGCCATTGATCTGTTGCAAAATAATAAAATGATGTGCCGTTTTGTAGCTTTGGTGGTGATTGCCAGTCACGCGCCATCGCAATCGTTTGCCAACCTTCGACCGGACGCAATTTTTCTTGACCAACGTAATGCGCCCAACCTCCACCGTTTACCCCTTGTGCTCCAACGAATAAAACGAGATTTAAAACAGCTCGATAAATTGTATCGGAGTTAAACCAATGGTTAATTCCTGCACCAACGATAATCATGGAACGCCCTTTTGTATCTACGGCATTTTGCGCAAACTCACGCGCAATTTGAATAACGAGATCACGTTTTACGCCTGTTATGCTTTCTTGCCACGCTGGTGTAAACGGTACGAGATCATCGTACGTTTTCGCTACTTCCCCGCCAATGCCACGATCCACTCCATAGTTAGCAAGAACTAAATCGTATACAGTCGAAACGTACAATTCCTCATGTCCAGCCTGCACACGTTTTACAGGTATAGCACGTTTCAAAATTTTGTTTTCATCATGTGAAAAGTATGGAATTTGCACCATTGCGATTTCGTCTTCTATTCCTAACATCGTTAAACGTGGCTCGATCGCTTCTTCTGTTTCTTCGTCTACCATTTTTAAATTCCATTTCCCTTTATTTTCCCAACGTGAACCGATTGTTCCATTCGGAATGGCGAAATCGTTTGTTCGATCATTCCAAAGCGCTGGCTTCCATTCCCCGTTTGTCGTATTTCGTCCAATATCAGATGCATGCAAGAAACGATCCGCAATCAATTCACCGTTTTCTCTCTTTTTGAGCGTAATTAAAAACGGAAAATCGGTGTATTGTTTTGTGTAATTCATAAAATATTCTATTTGTTTATCAACATAAAACTCTTTTAAAATGACGTGTCCCATCGCCATCGCTAAAGCGCCATCTGTCCCTTGTTTCACGCTTAACCATTCATCTGCTAGCTTCGTCGATTCAGCAAAATCTGGACTAATCGAAACGACTTTCGTTCCTTTATATCGAACTTCTGCTAAAAAGTGGGCATCCGGTGTGCGAGTCATTGGAACGTTTGATCCCCACGTCATAATGTAACCTGCGTTATACCAGTCGCTACTTTCCGGCACGTCCGTTTGATCTCCCCAAATTTGTGGCGAAGCAGGCGGTAAGTCAGCATACCAATCATAAAAGCTTAAAATCGGTCCACCCATAAGCGACATAAAGCGTGCGCCAGCCGCATGACTTACCATCGACATCGCTGGAATGGGAGAGAAACCGACATTGCGATCCGGTCCATACTTGATTACTGTGTAAAGTAAAGAAGTAGCAACAAGCTTTAATACTTCATCCCACTCCGCACGAACGAATCCACCTTTTCCGCGTGCTTGCTTATAACGTTGCGCTTTATCACGGTTTTCAACGATGCTTTTCCAAGCATCAAGCGGATTTTTATGTTGTTGCAACGCTTCGCGCCACATATTTAACAACACGCCGCGAACGTATGGGTATTTGACACGGAGCGGACTATAAATGTACCACGAAAAACTCGCTCCCCGTGGACAGCCTCTAGGCTCAAAGTCTGGCATATCAGGTCCGGTTGTTGGGTAATCAAGCTTTTGTCCTTCCCATGTGACGATGCCGTCTTTTACATAAATATTCCAACTACATGAGCCCGTACAGTTGACACCATGTGTTGAACGGACAACTTTGTCATGTTGCCATCTTCTGCGATATATTTGCTCCCAGTCACGATCTTGATGTGTAACTTCACTATGTCCATTCGCATGACGTTCAATCGGTTTCACATAGTTCCATCGCTTGAACAATGGTGATTTTTTTTTCATACCGCTCACTCCTCTTCGCATGAAATCGTTCTACCTTCACTATAAAGCGGGATGTAACAAATAAATGTGAGGTACCTCACATGTTTTTTAATTGTCACAAATATGTCGAAATATGATATAAAAAAAGACTAACCCTTAGCGGATTAGCCTTTAATCTCATCTATTCTTTTTGCTAAGTCTTCTTTTTCTTCGGCTGATAGTAACTTTTCTGCCATCGGGAAAAGTACTTGTTCTTCCTTGGCAAAGTGATCAGTTAAAATCATATATGCGTTCACTACATAAGAAGCTAATTGTTTCGCTTCTTCTGCACGAATCGTTTCTGTCTTTTGCAAAAATGTTGAAATATTTTGTTTTGCTTCATGATGTTCGTATTCCATAACCGCAATCGGACCAAACTGTTTGCCAATATAGCGTTCCATCATTGGAAATAATACTTCCTCTTCTCGTCGTGAATGCGGATCTAAACGTTGTAAAAATTGCTCCACATGTTCACGCAAATAAATAAGTGCTTGGACAACATCTTCCTCTTTACCATCGTAAATACTTTTCGCTACAACAAAAAGGGCATATTTTTCTTCATTTAATGGACCGTGTTCTTCTTTTAATCGTTGTAATGCTGGACATAACGAAACAGGTTCATTTCCAATGAGACTGCAAGGCGAAAACTCCATCGTCATCCCTCTTTTCTTTATGTACTTACACATTTATTGTATAGAAGGAAAACGATTTTTCGTGTGATGCACGTCACACCTTTTGTAAAAAAAAATGAACATTTATTGACTATTCAATATTGCAATATGACGATGGGCACCCTTCACAGTTAATTTGTTTTTTTAAATAATCTAGGCTATGAATAATAATTTTTCTTCCTTTAAAAGAAATAATGCCTTTACTTTTTAATGTATTTAATTCGCGATTCACGCTTTCGCGCGATGTAGAACTAAAATTCGCTAAATCTTGATGAGTAACAGGGACATCTAATAAAATGCCGTCTTTGATTTGAACACCATAACTATTTGACATACGAATCAGTGTAGAATATAATGCCCCTTTTTTCCCATATAAAACGAGATCGCGAAATTTCGTATGTTGTTTCCGAAAATGATCAGTCATCATTTTCAAAAATTCAACAGCAAACTCTGAATTAGCAAGTAGCTCTTTTTCAATATCTTCGTTTTTAATCACCAGCACTTCGCTATCTTCTAATGCCCGCCCGTTAAACAAATATCTTCCATTCTCAGCAAAAATCATAAGCTCACCAATAACGGCATTCGAACCGCATAACCGTAAACATAACTCTTTTCCATCACCAGAAAATTTACTAATTTGAAATTTACCAGATAAAACGACAAAAAAGTTTTCGCCAAGTTGCCCTTCTTGAAACAAAAACATTCCTTTTTTTACTTTCATCGTTTTATACGCCAACTTTTTTAGTTGTTCAAAATTTTTTTCGCTAATAAACCGAGACATACGTATGCCGTTACAGAAAACTTACAAAACTTTATAAATAATCTATTAATTATTTATAAAGT
>NZ_JBTZSY010000072.1:0-7168 GCF_054815885.1 Anoxybacillus sp. TBDG-1 | reverse complement strand
GTTATCCTTAGCTTTCATACGCTTTTCGCTTCGTTCAGTTTTCAAGGAACATCTTGTCGTTTTTTGCGACTTTCTTAATCTAACACATCGTCTCTTTAGTGTCAAGAGCAATTTTTTCATTTTTTATTATCGCATCATCGCACCGCAACAGCGACATTTCGAAATATATCATATTCTTTTTTGAAATGCAACTATTTTTTATTGTTTTTTGCATGTTTTCCGAGCATGTACGCTCCTATTCCTACAATGATAAAAAAAGATCCGATTGCTTGCGATAAATAAAATTTTTCACCTAACCATATATAAGCTAATACAATTGCTCCAATTGGTTCAAATAAAATAGCCATCGACACCATTGCAGCATTTACCCATTTCATCGCCCAATTAAAAAGAGAATGACCAAACAATGTTGGAATTACAGCTAACAAAATAAAATAACTCCAGTCATCCACATCATATGAAAAAAATGAATACCGAAACAATGCGACATATCCACTTAATACAATAGAAGCAATGCCATAGACGATGTATGTATATGTAATTAAAGAAAGTTGCTTTCGTAAATGTTGACCAACTAACCAATAACCTGTTACCATAGCACATGCTATTAATGCAAGCATATCTCCATAAAGCGCTTCGCCACTTATTTGAAAATCTCCCCAACTAATAATGACACTACCTAAAATCGCAAGTAGCGCGCTTACCCATTTACCTATTGTCATTTTTTCTTTAAAAAAGAGAAACCCACCAACAAAAGCGAATAGTGGTTGCAACGTAACTAAAACAACTGAACTTGCAACTGATGTGTAACGAAGTGATTCAAACCAAAGAATAAAATGAAATGCAAGCAACGTTCCAGATAAGGCAGCAAAAGCCCAATCTTGTCGATTCATTTCTTTCGTTTCTTTTCTATGCTTTACAACAAACAACGGTGTCATCAAAACAACTGCAAAAAAAAGACGATAAAAAGCTGTAACAGCTGATGGGGCATCTGTAAATTTTACAAAAATAGCTGACGTTGAAATAGAGAGTGCACCAACAATTAAAGCGATATATGCCTTCATGTTCATCATCCTTTCGAATATACTTATAAAAAAAGGGGGAATGTCTTATGGATGCTCATGTGCTTATGAAACTTGGAATCTCTGCCATCCTTGGACTTATTATCGGTTTAGAACGGGAACTAAAAAGAAAGCCAGTCGGTCTTAAAACATGTCTTGTCATTTCGATTGTAAGTTGTTTGCTAACAATCGTATCAATCGAATCGGCATATACATTTCCAAAAGCCGAACATATTAACATGGACCCGCTTCGCCTTGCAGCTCAAATTGTATCTGGCATTGGTTTTCTCGGAGCGGGCGTTATTCTTCGCCGCGGAAACGACAGCATTTCCGGTTTGACAACTGCTGCGCTCATCTGGGGAGCGGCGGGTGTTGGCGTTGCTGTCGGAGCAAATTTTTATATTGAAGCCATTCTCGGTGTTGTCTTTCTTATCGCTAGCGTCGAGCTCATTCCACTTGTAACAGCTGTTTTTGGTCCAAAGCAGCTAAGAGAGAAAGAACTTTCCGTTAAACTCACTGTGTTAGATGCAACAAAAATTTCTGAAGTGGTCGACACCATTAAACAAAAAAATATTCACATTAAAACTGTACGCATTAAAGATTTAGAGAACGGAAATCACTTTGTTGAATTAAAAGTATCTGTCGATCAAAAACGAGCGACAACAGACGTATACGAGTTTATTCATCAAATCCCTTCTATTCGAGGTGTTGATATCGAAAATGTTTGACTTGAAAATCATTCTCATTTAAGTTAGGATATATGATGAAAAATTTTTTGAAAACGAAAAGGTGACGAGCGATATGTCTTCTATAAAAAACATGGAACTTTGTTTTCTTATGCGCCAACTCTCAGCAAAGGACGAGCTCACTTTTCTTCATTCATATCGCGTAACAAAAATTGCTTTATCTTTCGCTTCATTTTTAAAATTAGCCGATGAAGAAAAACGCCAGCTTCAATTCGGATCACTCATTCACGATATCGGCAAATTGCACATTCCCGCTCATATTTTAACAAAAAAAGGGAAGTTATCAGAAGAAGAATTTGCTGAAATAAAAAAACATCCGCTATTTGGCATACATATATTACAACATTATCATGTTTCACCTGAAATTTACCATATCGTTTTATACCACCATGAACGATGGGATGGAAAAGGATACCCACACAAAAAGAGAGGAGAGAATATTCCGTTTCTTGCTCGTCTCGTAGCTTTAGCCGATTCACTCGAAGCGATGACTGGTATTCGGTCATATCGTGCACCTCTTACATGGGAGGACGCTCATGAGGAAATAAAAAAAGGAGCAGGTACACAATTTGATCCACGATTGACAACTTCCTTTTTGCTATGGATGGAAAATCATGTGATTCCAATTGAACAAAGCGCAGAAACAATTATGCAAACAATCTCAATCATTTCATAGTATGAGTAAAATGTTTGTGGGAGAAAAAAGACAGGTTCCTAATTCGACATCCATTGACGAAAAAACAAAATGTTTTTAGAATGAAAGAAGAAGGGGCATTAGCTCAGTTGGGAGAGCATCGTGCTGGCAGCGCGAAGGTCACCGGTTCGAGCCCGGTATGCTCCATAGAAAAAACCCTTGCGATGCAAGGGTTTTTTCGTTTTACTCTTCCGTTAATTCTTCCACCGGAACGATGTGGCATTCATGTTCCCTCCCACGCATATGTACCGTAGCTGTTCGCCTTGCTTCATCGTACCCATCAATCCAAACGGATTGACCGTGATAACATACACGAATATCGTTTGGCGAAGAAACGATTTGTTTCACGCGATTTATATCCAATACGACTCCCTCCTTTCGTTTATATCGTTTGTTTTTATGAAGAAAAATATGTAAGAAATCACATCATCTCGTCTACAATGAATAAAAACAGGAGGGAAAACAAATGAGATGGTATGAATTTCTCGCTTCATATTGGCGGCTTTCTCCGCTAGTACGTATCATTTTAACAATTACAATCATTATTTTTTTATTCGGGATCGCTATTCATATTGTTGAACCAAAAACATTTTCAACTGTTTTTGATGGTATATGGTGGGCATTAGTGACAACAACAACAATCGGTTATGGCGATGTTGTACCGAAAACAATAAACGGAAAACTCGTCGCCATCGTTCTTATTCTACTCGGCACCGCGTTCGTTTCTGCTTATTTTGTCACGTTATCTACAAAAGCGATCTCAAAAGAGAATGCCCTGTCGGCTGGTGAACTCCCTTATACAAAAGGGAACCATGTCATTTTAGTCGGTTGGAACGAGCGCATTCGTCAACTACTTGCACTTATGCCTACTAACATGCCATGTCTCGTCATCGATGAAACACTAAAACGTTGGGATGTGCCAAAACATATTCATTTCATTAAAGGAAATCCGACTCATGATGATATATGGGAAAAAGCGAATGTGTCTGAAGCTCACATCGTCATCATTACCGCCAATCATCATAAAAATGAAGTTGAGGCTGATTTGGCATCTATCGTCACCCTTTTGACAGTTAAAGCGCTTCATCCATCCGTATATACCGTTGTAGAAATATTGACCAAACCGCAAGTCGATAATGCGAAACGTGCTGGAGCAGATAAAATTATTGAGACAAATAAATGGATAAGCTTTTTAATGGCAAATTGCCTTTCATCTCCAAGTGTGTTAAACGATATTGAGGAATTCAAAAAACATCCGTTAAAACGTTTAGCTGTGCGCGAAGAATGGATCGGTATGTCTTTCGCCTCCATGCTGACTGAATTAAAAAAAGAAGATGTATTACTAATTGGTATTGCAAACGATCAACACATCGCAATTAACCCGCCATCGCATACAATCATTCAGTCGAAAGATGAGCTTATCGTATTAGTACAATAACCGTTCTTCTAAATCTTTGATTAATGTTTTTGCCATTGCTACATATCGATCAGGCACCGTTGCATCCGGGTCTTCTGGTTCAGAAAACTGATTAAACGACGCAGTCACATTTCCAATATGCACGTTGTCGTCTAATCCGCGCTGATATTTATGACATAAGACGTATGGGCGTTTCAATTCAACCGTTGCCCCATATGAATCAAGCTGTCCATCTACAGCAACAAATGGAAGACGCAAAAATTGATAACCGACATCATCTGCCATTTTATAATCAAACGAACCGTGATCATAATCCCAATTTCCACCGATTACGTAACCGAGCGGTTTTAATTGTTGTTCCAACACATTTAACAAAAATGCTTTTCCTTCTAATTTAGACGGAATTTCAATCATGTTTATCACTCCTCCTCTGTTTGTATTATGCCCAAAAAAAGAGCTTTCCCTGCATTCAAGGAAAGCTCTTTCTCATTGCGGACCGACTGTAAACTATTGAAAATGCCTCACTTCAAAGACGTTGCCTCGATGAAATTTTCTATATAACTTTTCTCTACTTCAATCGTTTTTCAAGTTCTGCCTTTTTCTCTTCGTATCCAGGCTTACCAAGAAGGGCAAACATATTCACTTTGTACGCTTCAACACCCGGTTGGTCAAACGGATTGACTCCAAGTAAATATCCGCTCATGGCGCACGCTTTTTCAAAGAAGTAAACGAGATAACCGAACGTATATTCATCTAATCGTGGCAGTGTGACAACTAAGTTGGGCACGCCCCCGTCTGTATGCGCCAATAATGTACCTTCAAACGCTTTTGTGTTGACAAAGTCGACTGTTTTTCCTGCTAAATAATTTAAGCCGTCTAAATCGTTATCTTCCGCCTCAATCGTCAACTCATGGCGCGGTGTTTCCACCTTTAGCACCGTTTCAAACAAGTCGCGACGTCCTTCTTGCACGTATTGACCTAATGAATGAAGATCTGTTGAAAAGTTTGCTGAAGCTGGGAAAATACCTTTTTGATCTTTTCCTTCGCTCTCACCAAACAATTGCTTCCACCATTCTGCAAAATATTGTAATGCTGGCTCGTAGTTAATGAGCATTTCAATTGTTTTTCCTTTGTTGTATAGCACGTTACGCACCGCAGCATATTGATAAGCGATGTTTTCTTCTAACTCCGATTTACTGAAATCTTCGCGCGCTTGTGCCGCACCTTTCATCATCGCTTCAATGTCCGCCCCACTTACGGCAATTGGCAATAATCCAACCGCTGTTAAAACGGAGTAGCGTCCACCGACATCATCTGGAATGACAAATGTTTCGTATCCTTCTTCTGTCGCTAACGTTTTTAACGCTCCGCGCGCACGGTCTGTTGTTGCGTAAATGCGTTTACGCACTTCTTCTTTTCCATATTTTTCTTCAAGAAGCTTGCGGAAAATACGAAATGCAATCGCAGGTTCTGTCGTCGTTCCTGATTTCGAAATGACATTGATCGAAAAATTTTTTCCTTCAAGTACATCCATGACATCGCGCATATATGTAGAACTAATGTTGTTACCGACGAAAATAATTTGTGGTGTTTTTCGTTTTTCGCTCGAGAGCGCGTTGTAAAAAGAATGTTGCAACATTTCAATTGCTGCACGAGCGCCTAAATAAGAACCACCAATGCCGACAACTAACAAGACATCAGAGTCTTCTTGAATTTTTTTCGCTGCTTGTTGAATGCGAGCAAATTCTTCTCGGTCGTACGCGATAGGAAGATCAATCCATCCTAAAAAGTCGTTCCCTTGCCCTGTTTTTTCGTGAAGCGCATGATGTGCTACTTTTACTGCGTCACGCAAATACGTTAGTTCATGTTCACCAAAAAAAGACAACGCCTTTGAATAGTCAAACTGAATATGCGTCATGTACGTTTTCCTCCTCAATGATAGTATCCTCTTTCACTTTAGCGAAACAATTAGTGAGAATCAAGTTGGCAGAGATGATGTAAACGGATTCATTATGACATTTTTCGCACTTTACAACGAGGCTTGTAAAATCGCCATGACGTCGTGATGATGCAACTTTTTAAAATTTCCAAACGGCCCGAATGCCATTGCTTTTTCAGCGATAAGTGGCAATGAGTCTTCACCAATGTCATAATTAGCTAATCGATTCGGAGCACCTAAGCTATTCCAAAACGCACGAAGCTTTTCAATTCCTTCTAACGCGATTTCACGGTCTCCTTTCCCTTCTGGATACACATTAAACACACGAACGGCTAGTTGCTTAAACCGCTCGACATGTTCATCAAGTACATGTTTCATCCAGTTTGGGAATAAAATAGCTAGTCCACCTGCATGTGGAATATCGTGCACTGCTGATACAGCATGCTCAATATTATGCGTTGCCCAATCGCCACGCAGCCCCATGCGCAAAATCCCATTTAAAGCCATCGTTCCACAATATAAAATCGTTTCACGATGATCCACATTTTTTAAGTCTTCGATAAGTTTTGGTGCTGTTTCAATAACCGTTCGTAAAATCGCTTCACACATTCGATCTTGTAGTGGTGTATTTGGAATATGGTGAAAATATTGTTCTAATACGTGTGACATAATATCAACGACGCCATATACTGTATGATCTTTCGGAACAGTTGTTGTATACATAGGATCTAAAATCGAAAACTTCGGAAAAACAGCTGAGCTACTCCAACCGTATTTTTCTTTCGTGTCCCAATTAGTAATGACAGAATTTGCATTCATTTCTGAACCTGTCGCGGCTAACGTTAATACCGTTCCGAGTGGGAGAGCTTGCTGAACCGTTGTCTTTCGTGAAATAAAATCCCAGGCGTCTCCATCGTATAAGGCGCCAACTGCGATCGCTTTGGCACAATCAATGACACTTCCACCACCAACCGCTAAAACAAAATCGACGTTTTCTTTACGACATATGTCAATGCCTTTTCGCACAGTAGATAAACGTGGGTTGGGCTCAACCCCTCCTAACTCCGACCAAGACTTGTTCAATGAACGCAAAATGGATACGACATCATCATATACTCCGTTTTTCTTAATACTTCCCCCACCGTATACAATTAAAATGTGTTCATACGCAGTAAGTTCTTTCCTCAATTGTTCAATTTGCCCCTTGCCGAAAATTAATTTCGTTGGATTATGAAAAACGAAATTTTCCATGTTGATCCCTCCTCGTATAGTATGTTTAGAAAGATTTTTAAATCGAATTTCCAGTTGGAT
>NZ_JBTZSY010000071.1:0-8269 GCF_054815885.1 Anoxybacillus sp. TBDG-1 | reverse complement strand
CCGCATAAAATCAATAAAAACTTAGGGTATGTATTTAAAACTTTTGACAATACCATCTGCTCCGACGGGGGTAAGTTATACAAACGGAAATGGAACAGGATATATCGATTTCAAATGGAATCCTGTGAGTGGAGCGACGGGGTATAAAATTTGGATTTTTAACGGTTCCTACTATGAATCGTTAGATGTCGGGAACGTCACTTCTTGGACAACGAAAAACAAAAAGTATTGGCCAACCTCTACGGAAATTCAAGCAGGTAGATATAAGTTGCATTTAAACGACGGTCTCGGCACAGAATTAGCTGTCGACCCGTCCCCAGTCTATGCTAATGCGAGAACGAAATATGCAACGGCTACCAACTACTGGATTCGAGTAAGCGCCTATAACTCTCAAGGAGAAACCGTCTTTTCGGATGCGTATATGCCGAAAATTTCGGAGTTGCTGATACCACCAGCGCCTTCAGGATTTTCCTACAGTAACCAGTTAGGCAGTCACTCTGGTTATGTCATGCTAGATTGGGATAAAATCGAGGGTGCTACGGGGTACAAGGTTTGGATTTTTAATGGGCTTTACTATGAAGCCTTTGATGTAGGAGATGTAGATCATTGGACGACACAAAATAAAGGAATTTGGCCGACCCCCGAAGAAATCGAACAAGGGAATTCTAGTACTTTAACGCTGCATCATGATGGAAAAGGATTAGAACTACCGAGAGATCCTTCGCCAATGTATGCGAAAATGGGAACAAAATACGCAACGAGCACGAGCTATTGGTTCCGTCTCAGTGCCTATGATGCGGACGGCGAGACCATCTTTTCGAGCAATGCATTCACGGTCAAAATTCCTGAGGCGGTTGAATATTTAGGGGAGGAAGATTACTGGTCGATCATTGATGTGCCGTATGGGAGCGTCAATGCCGCTACGGGTAATCTCATGATAGATGAACAAGATGTTTCTATTTCGGGTAGGGGGCTAGGACTTGGTCTATCCAGAACCTACAATAGCTTGTCTCCATGGACCGGTTTATTCGGAAAAGGCTGGCACAGCGATGCGGAAATGAATATCGTCGCGCAAGGAAATGAAGCGCGATTGACGGATGAAGACGGGACGCTTCACATATTTATGAAACGAGCCGACGGAACATACCAAGCGCCAACAGGTGTTTACTTGGAATTAAGTGAAACGACCACTGAGTGGATCGTGAAATCTAAAGATCAAACGAAAATGTATTTTAATAAAAGCGATGGCAAGTTAACCAAAATGGTCGACGGTCATGGGAACGCAACGACGTACGGTTATTCGAATGGAAAGCTTACGTCGATGACGGACGCATCGGGAAGAAAATTAGACATTCAGTATCGTCCGGACGGAAAGATCGAAAAAATCATAGGCCCGATGAATCGGACGGTGACATATGGCTACACGAATGATTTGTTAACGACGGTGACTCAGACGGGCGGAGAAGTGACAAGATATGAATACAATGAGATTGATCGTCTAGTAAAAGTATTCGAGCCGACACATACGGAGGATCAGCCAGTTGTCAATCAGTTCGTGTACGATGGTGACAGGCTCAGTCAAGTACGTGATTCCGAAGACCATGTATACACATTGACCTATGATCCAACGGAACGGCGATTGCTCATACAAAAGCCGAATGGTCGCAAAACTCAATATACTTTCAACGAGGCTGGTAACCCGATTGAGGTTGTGGATGACGTAGGCGGCTTAAATATTACAACGAAATATGTGTATGAAGGCAACAATTTAAAGGAATCATACGATCCGAATGATGTTGGGGCCACTACACCGACGGAATCATATACGTACGATGCGAATGGAAATGTGTTAACAGCGAAGGATAGCTATGGGACCGAAACCTACCAGTATAATCCAAATAACGATGTCATCTCCATGACAGATACAGAAGGCGACAAGACAACGGTTGCGTATGATGGCTTAAATCCAGTATCCGAAACCGATCAATCGGGAAAAACGTCTTCTGTAGCGAAGTACGATTCCTATGGAAATGTGATTGAAGAAAGTGACGCATTGGGCAGTGCGCCCAATTTACTCTCTAATCACGGCTTTGAACAGGGAACGACCGCTTGGACTGTGCTTCGTTCGTATGATTCCGGGCAGTTACAGGAAGATACGAATGTTTATAATGGGTTGACTGGACGAAAGACGTTAAAAATCACAGTGAATTCGACGTCGCCTAGTACAGAAGCCGGTTATGTGGCCGCTACGCAAGAAATTGCGGTAAAACCGAATGCGACATACACATTAAGTGGAAAAATCAAAACAAATTTAACGAAAGCCAGTGCGTTCTTTAATGTTGAATTTTTAGATAGCCAAAATCGTCGAATTTCTTGGGCGGACAATCGTTATAGTCAATTGGTAGGCACAAGACCTTGGACAGAGCGGCAAGTGACGTTTACCACTCCTTCGAACGTGGCGAAAGTACGCGTCTATTTAGAGGTCGAGCATCAATCACCAACCGCATCAGGGGAAGCATGGTTTGATAATGTTCAATTAGAGGAAGCCCAAGTTTCTTCCAGCTATAATCCCGTGTTAAACAGCAGCTTCGAAGGAAGCGTGACGAATTGGAGCGGAACGGGCGGAAGCGTCGATCATAGGGAATCGTTCGACGGGGCTTACTCTCTCAAAATATCGAGAACCAGCACCACACAATCAGCGAGTGAATATAAGCAGACGGTGATCGTAGGGCAAACTTCAAGTGATACGCCGCTTCGTCTGACACTCACAGGTCTTTCCAAAGCGCAGGATGTCAAAGCCAACGGTACCGTGAGTGCAAGCGATTATTCCATTACGGCTAAAGTATACTTTGTGGATGGAACGGCCCAAACGTACACCGCTGATTTTCCGATCGGCACGCAAGATTGGAATCGTGCGGCTATTTCGATCCATCCGTCGAAGCCGATTGACAAGGTGGACGTATCCGCTATGTTCCGCGGAAACTACACAGGAACGGTCTGGTTTGACGCCATTCGCTTGATGGAAGGCAACGTCGTAACGAAAAACAAGTATGACGCAAATGGCAACTATGTTGAGGAAGAAACAGATGAAGCCGGGTATGTCACGAAAAAGAACTATGATGCCGTAGGAAATCTGTTGAGCGAATACGATGAGAAGGGAAATCAAAAACAGTACAAGTATGACCCATCCAATCGTTTAAAACAACTCTTATTGGCGAACGGAACTTCTGTCAACTATGACTATGACTTGAACGGTAACATGACTTCTAAAGTCATTCAAACGAGCAGCGGTCCGTCACAAAGATTTACCTATTCTTATGATAAGACGGGAAAACTTCTGAAAACGGTCGGTCCGCTTAATGACGTAACAACAAATGAATATGATGCGAACGGCAATAAAATTAAAACCGTCTTGCCGAAAGGAAATACAATTCAATGGACGTATGACGGGACGGAACGGGTCGACACGATTTCTTACAATGGAGTTCCGTATTACGAATTCAGTTACGACAAAAACGGAAACGAACTGTCTGTGCAATATGTAAAGGATGGCACGACGAAGACAAGAAAATGGGATTTGGTGAATCGGGTCATCGAACAGTCCGACCGCGGGGGATTGCAAAAATGGACGTATCCGATCACCTCGGATAAATTGCAACAGTTCCTGTTCTCGCATGGATCGTTTAGCCAAACCGTCACCTATCAATACAATGCCTTGGACCAAAATACCATTGTTCAAGATGGAACGTATACGTATCGCTTTGATTATGACGAAAGAGGAAACGTTCGCACCTTCACGACAGGAAACGGAGCGGGCGCAACCTTCACGTATGATGACCGTGGCTTGGTGAAAAGTCTGTCAGTGGGAACAGCGGACGGAACCGAGTTGTTGGCGGAAACGTACCGTTATGACGAAAACGGCAATCGGACGAAAATCGAGTCCCCAACAGGAGAAGCGATTGTTTACCGTTACGATGCGCTCGATCAACTAGTGGAAGAGCAATGGCCGGATGGAACGACGATCGCGTATACGTACGATGGATTCGGGAACCGGACGAAAATCGTGAAAACGAAAGAGGGATCATCGACGACGATCACGGCGGATTATCATGCGGCGAATCAATTGGTTCGTTTCGGCGATGAAACGATCACGTACGATGCGAACGGCAATCGGACCGAAGATGGTGAGTACCAATATGAATGGAACGAAGCCGATCAGCTTGTCTCTATCACCCGAAAAGGCGAAAGTACGCCGTTTGTGACGTACCAATACGATGAAGACGGCCGCCGCATTCAAAAGAACGTGAATGGCGTCGTGACGAACTACCACTACCAAGGCGACAGCCTCAACGTCTTGTATGAAACCGATGCAAGTGGAAATGTGGTACAATCGTATATATACGGGGAAAACGGCCAGCTGTTGGCGATGAAAAAAGGTGGTGTCACGTACTTCTACCACTACAACGCGCATGGCGATGTCATCGCGTTAACCGATGCGCAAGGAAACGTGGTGGCTCGTTACGAGTACGACACATGGGGCCAGCTTCTTTCTCAATCGGGTGAGATGGCAGACGAAAACCCGTATCGCTACGCGGGATATCAATATGATGAAGAGACCGGACTCTACTACTTGATCGCCCGTTACTACCACCCGACCCATGGCGTGTTCTTGTCTATGGATCCAGACCCAGGGGATGCCGATGACATTCTTACGCAGAACGGCTATACGTACGCGAACAACAATCCGGTGATGTTCGTGGATCCGGATGGGCATTTCTTCTGGTTTGTAGTTAACGCTGGGTTTGCGGCGTATGATGGGTATAAAGCCTTTAAAAAAGGCGGTTGGAAAGCGGCAGCGATTGCTGTTGGCGTGGGACTGGTTGGCGGTGCGGCGTTTAAAGGTGCCAAAATTGCCTATAGAGTGTATAAAGCTAGACGGGCTCAAAGGTTTTTAGGAAAATTGAATTTACAGTTTTTTGCTTCGGTAAGTAAGAAATCTGTACTTAAAGGGGCAATGTTACCAACTAAAGGTAAAATAAGATACGTTCCGCCGAGGAATTGGACACCATCTCAACCACTTCCGAGGAAAGGTGGGGGACACATAGATAGATTCGGAAACATTTGGACCAAAGGACCTTCTAGAACTAAAGGAGAACCATTTGAGTGGGATGTACAATTATCAAAAAGAGGGAAACAAATGCTGGGACATTTATCAAGGGATGGTTCACATCTTAATGTTTCCCTTAAAGGAAGGATAACTCATTAAAAATCTTCCTAGCGTATGAGAACTCATGTTAGACTAAGAACTGCTTGGAAGCTATGCCCTCCAGTATAGGGGATCAATGAAAAGATTATGTAGGGGAGATGTTTAATAGATGCCAAGGGTATAGAATTTACAGGCAGTCAATGTTATGGAGGAGATTAGAGTGTCCTCGATGATTCTAGAATCGTTTTCAAGGACATTCAAACACCTAAAGCGCCGATGTTTGTGATTCATGGGAGGCACTTGCTCCTCTCGTGAATCATCTTGTAGTATACGATGTCTAAAGAGTAATTGGATAAAATAGGGGATCGTATGAAAAGACTTTCTTGAACTTACTGTAAGGAGGGGGAAATTTGCTTATTCGATCATATTTATACACTCAAGATAAAAATGAATCTTTTTCAATTATAGAAAATGTAATAAGTGTATTTAAGGGAAATTTTACAAATTACACCATTTTAAAAAACGAACCATATTGGAAAGATCCCAATTTATTTGTGGTAGAAGTGAAACTAAGCACCTACACAAGTTTTTCGATAGAAGATATAGAAGAAGGGTTGAGAAGCATTGCTGATAAGTGGCTTTATTTTGGAAATCCCGTTGATGAAGCATTGGCTTCAGATACAATGGAAGGTTGTCGGTTTCTAATAACGGGGGTTAAGATGATCAACATTTTTATTTAACATATCCACTGAGAAGTCTCCCACCCCTTAACAGAATGTAGGTGGGAGAAGCACATTTACAATAGATGAGTAAATTAAATAACACAAAATTACATATTAGTAAAAAGAAGTAATTACCTGATTCCTTGGCTGGAACAGTGTAAATTAGTACATTATTAAGTGCCAGGCACATGTTGAACGGGGCGTCCAATAGCGGAACAATCCACTGATTGGACAGCCCCTTTTTTATTGGAGTCATCGACACCTAATCGAGCCGCTACCGTTGATTAACGAGTCATTTCACTTGCTACATGACGAGAGAGGACACGTTCGCACGTTTACGACTGGAAACGGAGCGGGCGCAACCTTCACGTATGATGACCGTGGCTTGGTGAAAAGTCTGTCAGTGGGAACAGCGGACGGAACCGAGTTATTGGCGGAAACGTACCGTTATGACGAAAACGGCAATCGGACCGAAGATGGTGAGTACCAATATGAATGGAACGAAGCCGATCAGCTTGTCTCTATCACCCGAAAAGGCGAAAGTACGCCGTTTGTGACGTACCAATACGATGAAGACGGCCGCCGCATTCAAAAGAACGTGAATGGCGTCGTGACGAACTACCACTACCAAGGCGACAGCCTCAACGTCTTGTATGAAACCGATGCAAGTGGAAATGTGGTACAATCGTATATATACGGGGAAAACGGCCAGCTGTTGGCGATGAAAAAAGGTGGTGTCACGTACTTCTACCACTATAACGCCCATGGGGATGTCATCGCCTTAACCGATGCGCAAGGAAACGTGGTCGCTCGTTACGAGTACGACACATGGGGTCAAATTCGTTCCGAAACGGGCTCCCTAGCAGACGAAAACCCGTATCGCTATGCGGGATATCAATATGATGAAGAGACCGGATTGTACTACCTCATTGCCCGTTATTACCACCCAACGCACGGAGTGTTTTTATCGCTCGACCCAGACCCAGGCGATGCAGATGACATTCTTACGCAGAACGGCTATACGTACGCGAACAACAACCCAGTGATGCTGGTCGATCCGGATGGGCATTTTGTGTGGATGGCGATTAATGCGGGATTTGCGGCGTATGATGGGTATAAGGCATATAAATCAGGAAAAGGATGGAAAGGCGTCGCAGCTGCGGCGGCTATCAATTTTGTTGGTTTTGGTGGCAAGTTCAAAGCTGCTAGTAAAATTATTAAAGCTGTGCATGGTAATAGTCGATTCTCAAAGAGGATTCATCATGGGTATGAAATTTATGAAATAGTTAACGGTAAAAAACGTATAGTTAAAGTAGGTATTAGTGGTGCTAAGCTAAACAAAAACGGTACATCACCTAGGGCTAACCGTCAGGTCAATAAGTGGAATAAAAAAGCGGGGTATCAAAGATACTATGCTCGGATTGTTAAGAGAAATATTTATGGAAGAGAGAAAGCTCTAAAGTGGGAGAGAGGAAGAGCTTATGCAGTGAGAAAAGCTGGGGGTAATATGTATCTTCATGTCAGACCGTGATAACATAAAGAAAGGGGTAAGCTATGTTACTGAAAACATTTCTATTATTAGGAGAAGAAGGGATATCCGACGTTAAAAAAAGTTTTTCTTTTCAAACTAGATGTATTACCAAATTGTATGAACGGGTCTTTGATAAAAAATATAAAACCGCTGATTGTAGGCAGTTAAATTTCCATTGTGGTAATTACCCCGAGATGAAACTATTAGGATGTTTTGATGGTTTTTGTCAAGTCTTAGTGCCATATAATATTCAAGAATTTCTAGAGTATCCAGATAACAAAAAAAAAATAGAGATCCTAGAACTGTTGAAAAATAGCCTCGATTTTGTTATTAGAGGAAAAAATTGGGATCCTAATCCTTTTCAAGAAGCTTATGAGAGAGTAAAGGAGTTAAACTATATTAATGAGTTTATTTGGAACAAGCCTAAATTAAGTCCAAATAAAAAATACAAAGCTGAGGTACATTGTAATCACGATCTGTATGATTTTACAATAAAGATGGTGATTAAAGATAGAAAAGATAAAGTATTACTTGAAAAAAAAATAGTGTCAACTGAACCCGATGAACTTATTTACGATAGGTTTTTAGGTCATTTAATGTGGATAAGTGATGATGAAATAGCGCTTTACGAGAAAAATTCAAAGCGTTATACCTCTGTAAAATTAAGAGAGGCATAATGAATAGCTCTAAAATATTATCAAAGTTGAATCATTTTTCACCAGATTGACAGTTTAAAATTTTTCTTCAGAAGGACGCTGTAACCGTCAAGTAAAATTGAACACTTTTCGCTAATTAATTTTGAACAGTTTG
>NZ_JBTZSY010000070.1:0-8359 GCF_054815885.1 Anoxybacillus sp. TBDG-1 | reverse complement strand
TTCGGCGAAATCGGGCGCGATGAACAAGGAAGGAAACGTAAACTTTATAAATAATGAATAGATTATTTATAAAGTTTTGTAAGTTTTCTGTAACGGTTCATGTATGGGTCAGGAGATTATGACAATTTCACAAGTAGCTGAATATCTTCAAATCAGTGAAATGACAACATATAAATTAGTTCAAGAAGGTAAAATCCCTGCTTTTAAAATCGGGAGACATTGGCGTGTAAAAAAAGATGACCTTCATGAATTTATCGAAAAATTAAAAAAAGGGGAAAGGATTTAATCATTATTTATTTCGCTTACATATTCGACAGATTCCTTATTTATGTCAATGAGGAACCTGTCTTTTTCTTATATGACTGAAACACAGCCTATCTTGGCGCTATGCTGAAAAGGGATAAACGTACTGTCTGCCCTTTGTGTGAAAAAGTAAATCTATATAGGTATAGTCGGGAAGTTTAACTTCTTATTTTCGACAGTCGAAAATAGCGATTGCTCATGTGAAAGTTGCAAAGTGCATGTAAATAGATGGAGATAGAAAAATAAAATGCTATTTTGTACAAACAGCTATACCTAATGGATAATGCACATCGTCTCTACCGGGCTCAATTAGAACTCCTTTTTGGTAAAAAAACTGTTTGTCTTTGTACTCACTAAACAAAGAAGTAAACTCTTCTTTTGTGAGCTGGTGTACATGAAAAGGTTCTTTTGTAGGTTTTCCTCTCCCTTGACCGAATGGGGTTGATAAAATAAGCTTTCCCCCAGGTTTTAACATGTTATAAATGTTGCTTAAAAATTGTTCTTCTTCCTTTACATGTTCGATTGTTTCAAAACTAACGATGCAATCAAACTGACCCAATTTTTCTGGTAAATTTGGATCAACCGCATTTTCCACTTGATAAGTAACAAGAGGATGATAGTAGGTTTTTTTGGCATAACGAATAATTTCTTGATCAATATCAATCGCAACGATTTGATCAATTTGTTTTTTAGCTAATTTTGCCATCATATGACTTCCAAAACCACTTCCACATGCAAAATCAAGTATGCGCCCCTTTAAATACGGAATAGCAAATTGATATCTTGCAATATGTTCTAACAAAAGACCATTGGTTGGTTTCATTAATTCTGGGATGACGCGTTCTCCTGTATATTCGATCATATTGACACCCTTCCTATTTGTGATGTAGTCAAATATATACTAACAAATTATATTGATACTTTGTAGATTAAACTAAATTATAATTGAATATAATATAATTTGTTCATTTTTGTTACTTATGTTATTTTGAAAATAAATTTATTCTCTTTATGAAGGGAGATAAAATGATGTCAATAGAGGTACATCCAGATTTTCAATATGAAAAAAATCGACTGGCTTATACAAAAAGGTACATAGAAAAAGTCATTAAAGTATCGGAAGTAAATAAAGGTCAATATAAAGAAAATATTAAACAAGCGATGATAGATCTTGATTATTTAGATAGTAGTTTAAGTTATATTAATATCCTTACAAATAGTAAATTTTTAGAAATTGCATCATCTGAAATAGATGCACTAAAAAGAATTAAAAATAAACCTTATTTCTCCAGAATTAACTTAAAGATAGAAGGTCATTCAAACGAAAACGTTTATTATATTGGGAAGACTTCATTATATGATAAAAGTACACAAGAACCGATTATTGTTGATTGGCGTTCCCCTATTGCAAATGTTTATTATGATGGTCGTCTTGGGGAAGTATCGTATGAATCAAATGAAGGATTGATAAAAGGTTACTTATCACTTAAACGACGATTCGAGATAGAAAATGGAGAGCTTATTTATTTTGAAGATGTTGATCTAACAACAACTGATGAACTATTGCAGAAATCTTTGTCTGGGAAAGCAGATCAACGTTTAACAGAGATAGTGTCAACCATTCAAGCTGAACAAAATAAAGTGATTCGAGCTGATTTAACTCGACCAATCATCGTGCAAGGAGCAGCAGGTAGTGGAAAAACAACGATAGCTTTACATCGCATATCGTATTTTATTTACCATTTTGCGGATACATTTAAGCCTGAGAACTTAATGATTATAGCCCCGAGTAAAATGTTCATTGGCTATATATCAGCTGCTTTGCCAGAATTAGGGGTGGATCGAATTAGACAAAGTACGTATATAGACTTTGTTCTTGAATGTATTGGAAAAAAGATAAAAATTATAGATCCGAATCAAAAGCTTATTTCGTTTATTAACCATGAATACGATAATGAGCATATGGTCAAATGGCTCTCTCGTTTTAAAGGATCTTTGATATATAAAAAATTAATTGATCAATATTTAAAACATATACGAAATGAATTATGTCCTACGGAAGACTTTAAGCTTGAGAGGTTTAGACTAACGAGTGGAAAGAGGCTCAAAAAGCTGTTTATCGAAGATTATAAGTATTTGCCGTTTTATTCGCGTATTGAAAAAATAAAAAATGTACTTAAATCAGAACTGAAGCATAAAAAGAAAACGATATTAACTAAAATAGAAAAAACATATGATGATGCGCTAGAAAAAGCACTATATCATACGAAAGATCCTGCAAAGAGGAAAAAACAGGTCACTCAACTAATGGAGCAAAAAGAGAAATTGCTGAACCAAATAAATATAGAATCTAAATCAGTAGTAAACACTTATATGAGTAGTTTTCCAAAAAAAACGCTCCTTGAATATTATAAGGGTCTATTTTCAAACAAAACATTATTTCATACATATGCTGAAAATATTTTAACGAATAAACAAGCGGACTTTTTTTTCAAATACAATCAGCAGCTTTTAGCTGAAAATCAGGTGGAAGTAGAAGACTTAGCAGCCCTGTTTTATATGCAACATAAGATTTTTGGCATAAAACAAGATGTAAAAGTGAAAAAAGTAGTCATTGATGAGGCACAAGATTATAGTGAATTCCAGCTCTATGCTTTAAAAGAAGGGCTTGAAACGGATATGTTTACAATTGTTGGTGATTTAGCTCAAGGAATCCATTCTTATAGAGGATTAAAGAGCTGGAAAGTGTTAACGGAAACTATTTTCCCGCGTGCAAATTATTTAACGATGCAAAAAAGTTACCGTACGACCATTGATATTATGAATGTAGCAAATGAAGTATTAAATGCAATGGAAGAAGAAGTACCGAATGTTGATCCGGTTGTCCGTCGCGGTCCAAAACCTATTTATTACTCTTATGATAAAGAGAAAGATTTAGTAGAAAATATTCATCTAGTGTTACAACATGTGAAGAAAAAAGGTGAGTTATCTATTGCTTTGATTGGAAAGACAGAAAAAGAATGTAAAGCACTTTATCGTTTATTAAAAAAATCACTAAACGCTCCTATTCAACTTCTAAAGGAAAATCAACAAATGGAGAAAGGTCATTTAGTCATCGTTCCATCTTATTTATCAAAAGGACTGGAGTTTGATGTAGTATTCATTGTCTCATTACAAGAATCCTACTCTTTGGATGAAATTGACATTAAGCTGCTTTATGTCGCAATGACCCGACCTATGCATGAACTTTATATGTTCGCTAAACAAAAAGAAGATCTGTTATTAAACAACGTGAATCCAATATATTTTGAAGAAAAAAAGCACTATAGTTTTTAAAACAAATGATGGACGTGATGCCGTTGTTTTGCGGAAGATGAAAGAAGAAGGAACGATAATCGAAATGAGAAAGTATGTGATTGAAGAAAATCAAATTAAACGCATAGGGGAATAAAAAAGCAGTCCGCTTGCTTAGGACTGCTTTTCGTATCTTTTTTTTAATTCCTTATACCAAAGCGAGTGACGTTCTTTTACATATTCTTCGTCTACATAGCCGGTAAACATACCAGGCAACAGCTTGCGATTTTCTTTGACGATAAACGCCGCTAAATGCATAACGACACCGAGGATGACCATTACTGTTGCTAAGTTGTGCAACTGCGCTCCCCAAAACAAAATGCTGTTTGTCGGCTGAACACCCATCATATTTTTAATGACTTTGATGACGCCTGTGACGATGACAAGACCGATGGAAATAACGAAATATAAGTAAGCGATTCGTTGTTCAGGTAAGTACTTTTCGCTCGGTGGTTCTTTTTGTCCTAAAATCATTGCCTTTATAATGAGATAAGAACCTTTTACGTCTCCTTTTTTCGGCCAAATGTCAAACTCTTTTTTCATCATGTGATAAACGATATGATACGTCGTAAAGAACAGGAGTGTTGCCGCGAAAAAGTAATGCACTAATAACGTAATCTCATACGATGTGAGCCATTTTGTGCCGAACGGCTGAACGATTAAATAGCGACCGTATACAGGCATTTGTCCGATGCCTGTAATGATAAGCATGATGATTGAAATGGCAACACCCCAATGAACGAAGCGATTCGGAAGCGGTTGACGATAAATTTTATTTTTCTTCTTTTGCCTCACAGTGCTCTCCCCCTTCCTTTTTCTTCTGCCCCGATAATACTTTGTAAGCAGTAATGCCTGCGGCTGCTGCACCAGCGATTGGGGCGATGAGCGTGGCGAGCATGTATCCGTGTGTCGTTTCTAACATATTTTCAACTTCAGGCTTCATATGCGGACGACCAAAGCGGGTATCATTTTCTTCTTTTTTCTTTGCTTCAATCGCCTCATCAATTTTATCAAATGGTACATCTGAAACGTAAAGTGTTAACGTTCCACTATTTTCAACATCCCCATAAATAAACCCATCAATTTCTTTTGCACGTTCGTACGCTTTTTTGCGAATTTGTTCGTACGGGCCGAATTCAATTGCTCCTTTCGGACAGGCAGTTTCACAGGCTGGGCTTTTTCCTTCTTCAAGTAAATCTGCACACATGTCGCATTTATACATGACACCGCCTCCAGCTAATTCTGGAACGAGCTTCATATATAAACCAACACCTGCTTGACGTTGTGGAATGTCCCAAGGGCAAACAGCGCGACATTTTGCTCCACCCATGCAGAAGTTCTCATCAATTTTTACCGCTCCGTGTTTCGTTTTTTCGATGACTCCAAATGGACAAAGTTTTTGACACGGTGCATCAAGACAATGCATACATCTTCTTGGTATAGCCACATCTTTTGTTTTACCGTTCCAATTTACTTGCACTTTTTCAACGTATGTCCAGTTGTAAGGAGTGAGGCGATCGGTGCGGTCTTTTTCGTTGGACCAGTCTTCATGCTTTTTCTGTGGCCAATAATTTTTGATTGGTTTTTGTGGCTGTGGGAAACGGTGTTCATTTTTTTGCCTACAAGCTGTAACACATAATGGTGTATCATAAGCTGCGCAACCGTCACATTTTGTTAAGTCGATAAGCGAGCCGATTAATGTGTTTTCGTCTGATTTGTCAGTTTGTGCGTATCCCGGCGTTTTTGTCGCAAGCAGCATTCCAGCTGTTGCCCCAGCGACCGTCGAACGTTTCAAAAATGTCCGTCGACTAATTTTTTCACTCATAGAGCTACCCCTCCCTATACACATACATCTATGGGTATTTTAATTAAAATGAAACGCTTTGAAAAGATGAAATGTATTTTTGTTTGTGACAAAATTGTGACAAAGTGAGGACAATGTTCGTGCCTATGGGGAGATGCATAAGCTGAAACGATAAAATGTATGGAGGGATGGTTATGCTATTTATTTCGGATCGCTTTCCAACGATGACGGTGGCGACGACCGTTGGAACGATTACATTACCAGATGATTATGCTGGACGCTGGTTTGTCTTGTTTAGTCACCCAGCTGATTTTACCCCGGTTTGCACGACAGAGTTTGTGGCTTTTGAGAAAATGAAACCACAATTTGACGAGATGAATACAAAGTTAATCGGTCTGTCGGTTGAACAAGTGTTTTCCCATATGAAATGGATTGAGTGGATTCGTGAAAAACTTCGCGTTCGCATTTCGTTTCCGATTATTGCAGATGAACTTGGTCATGTAGCAAAGCAACTTGGGATGATTCATCCAACGAAAGGGACAAGAACGGTGCGTAGTGTGTATATTGTGGATCACGAGGGAACGATTCGTCTTATGTTGACGTACCCTGAATCGGTCGGAAGAAATATATACGAAATTGTACGAGCAGTAAAAGCGTTGCAGACAGCCGATGCATATCAAGCTGCAGCACCAGCGAATTGGCCGCATAACGAGTTAGTAGGAGATCGCCTCATTATGCCGCCGCCGCGCACGATTCAACAAGCAGAAGAGCGATTAAATAAAGCGAAACAAGGGGAAATCAATTGTTTTGATTGGTGGTTTTGTACGAAACAAGCATAAAAAGACAGCGGGCGCATGACCTGCTGTCTTTTTGTATACTTAGGATAAAAAGTTTTGATCGGTTGCAACATTTTTATTGATTCAATTGTATATGAAGTGAAAGGAGGTCGTTTCTTTGTGCACAAAAGAACACATTCAACGTGCTATGGATGAGCATGGGAATATGGTATTGCGTCTTGCGTATACGTATATGAGAAATCAACATGATGCGGAAGATGTATTTCAAGACGTATTTATTAAGTTATATGAACATATGGATCGGATGCAAAGTGAAGAGCATATGAAGGCGTGGTTAATTCGTGTCACCATCAATATATGCAAAAACAAACTGAAATCGTTTGTATATCGAAAAATGGATGCGTATGAAGATTGGGCTCATTCTCCTTATGTTGATAACAATGATAGCTTTGAAGTCATATCAGCAGTCACATCACTCCCGACAAAATATCGAGAGGTCGTTCATTTATTTTATTATGAAGGGTATCAAACGAAAGAAATCGCCCATTTGTTGAAAAAACGTGAAAGTACAGTTCGTTCGTTGCTTGCTCGTGCGCGGGAGATGTTAAAAAACAAGCTGAAAGGGGAGTATGATTTTGCGTGAGCGATATAAAAAAGAGATGGAACACATTGTCGTGACGGAGCAATTGAAAAGTAAAGTGATCGCCCAGATTGAAAAAAGAGAAAAACAACCGAAGAGAAAGTCATTTCGTCCTGCGTATGTTGCCATTGCTGCGGCAAGTGTATTATTAGCCATTAGTTTGCATCCGACAATACCGACTAAAGAAAAAGAGGAAATGATGATGGAAAACGCGCAAGGTGAGGATATGGTGAAAATGGAAGTAGCCGATTCAAATATAACTATTCATGATATCACATACGATGCAAACACTCAAAAACTAACTTTCTCGGTAACGAATGAAAGTGATGTTGTCATTTCATTCGGGTATGCATATACAATCGAGCAGTACGACGAGAAAAAACAAACATGGCTACCAACAACGTTAACGAATGATCTCGCATTTATCGAAATGCTTGCGTTAATTGACAAAGGACAGACTGTGGAAGATGTGATTGATTTTTCATTGTTACAACAGCCGTTAGCAAACGGAAAATATCGCACTGTACGTACGTATTATACGGATGCGGCTCATCTAACAGGCTACATTGAATTTGACGTCGTCGATCAAAAGTTGACGAACTTTCAAACGTATATTGAGGTGAAACCGACCGAAACGGGCGAAAGGAAAGATGTGAAATTGACATGGGAAAAAGATCCGCGTTTTTCCGTTTACAGCAGTCATAACGGACTTGTTTCAACAAGAACGAATCGTCAAGGGCTGCATATATATCCGATGTATGAAGGAAAAGAACAAGTAAATTTTTCGATGGAAGCAAGTGATGGAACATTATTTACCGATAAGATAGCTGATGACACGCCTACAATTTACGAAGCAGAGCGACCTGTATCGTCTGATGAACAAATGATTGCTGAGTCGACGACACCTGATAGTGGACAAATCGAAGCGATTCAAGAATACACGGGACCAAAAGTGTTGTTTTTCAATGGAGAACGAGCTGACGTTGAACCGTCTATCGTCTTTTGGGAGCCAGATAAAGACAATAAAAAAGAGAAAGTCAAAGTGAAAGTAACTGTGATGAACGCGCATACAAACGAATCTATTGGCACATTTTATGCCGTTATCGTTCGACAAGGGAATGAATATGTGTTAGACCACATAGAATAAACGAGGGGAGATCCCTCGTTTATTTCGTTAAAATGAAACGAATGCTAGAAATGGCCGCCTCATGTTCAAGAGAGCGGTGTGAAAGAAGAGTTAACAGTTTCTCATGGTTGTCAATTTTACTTTCTAGCTTTTTGACGATTTCATTTGTTTCAAGCACCGCTTGTTGGATAAGCGCTAAGTCTTGCTTTGTTGCCATGTTGGCTTTAATTTCTTCAAGTTCTTGCTTTGTTGCCATGTTGGCTTTAATTTCTTCAAGTTCTTGTTTTGTTGCCATGCTGGCTTTAATTTCTTCAAGTTCTTGCTTTGTTGCCATG